>DRKE01000335.1 GCA_011051925.1 Deltaproteobacteria bacterium | reverse complement strand
TCGCGGGCATATTCCTCGAGCTTCGCCTCGCGATCGCCGATCCGGGAAGAGGGCGGGCGGCTCTTGAGTTCCGCGAGCAGGGCCGCAGCGAAGCTTCGGATGTCGGCCACCACGGCGAGATCGACCGGTTTGTTCCGTCCCAGGGCATCCTCCTCCAGATCGACCTGGATCAGGCGCTGTTCTTCCGGACTTCGCCAATACGGCGGTTTGCCCCACCAGTCCGTCTCTCCGAATCGGGTTCCCAGGGCAAGCACGACGTCGGCTTCGTTCCGGACGCGCGTATTCAGTTCGAGCAGGTTCATCGGGATCGAGAGCGGCGACCGCTCGTCGACGACGTCTCTCGCGGACCAGCTCGTCGAGATCGGCGCCCGCAGGAGCTCCGCCAGCTCGCGCAATTCCGCCGTCGCCCGTGCATGAAGGACACCACTGCCCGCATGGATCATCGGCAGCTCGGCCTGCAGCAACCAATCCGCCGCTTCGCGGACCTGGATCTCGGATGCCGCGGCGCGCGCCATCGGGCGGTAGCGTTCCGGCGGCAGCAGATCGACCCCCGAATCATCGAACTCGCCGTTCAGGAGATCCTCGGGCACGCAGAGATGAACGACGCCGGGGCGGCCGGCCCAGGACTGGCGGAAGGCGCGGCGGGTCAACTCGGGGATCCGCTCGAACGACCCGACCGCTTCGCTCCACTTGCTCATCGGACGGATCGCGGCCGTCTGGTCGAAGTATTGATAGGTCCCGCCCCGATCCGGGCCGACGATCGGAGAGCGCCGCCAGCTCGTGATGAGGAGGACCCGGTTGCCCTCTCCGTTCTCGACCGCCACCCCGGAAAGCGCATTCGCGGCGCCGGGACCATTGCTCGCGATGCAGACGCCGAGCTCGCCGGTCAGCCGGGCATGCGCCCCGGCCATGTGGAGCGCGCTGGTTTCGTGTCGGGGGGTCACGAGCCGGATCCCGACATCCCGAAGACTCGAATAGAGCCCGAAATAGCTGCCGTCGATGATGCCGTAGACGACCTCGACGCCTTCGGCCTGGAGCATGCGGGCGATGAGCGCCCCACCGGAGATCGATCCCATCCCGAAGCCCTCCCGGATGCGAATGACCTCTCCAGTCTAGCCGGTCCGCCCGGAAAAGTTAAGATCGTTCACAAATTCTTGCCGTTTTCCCCGCTGTCCCGGGCCGGTGCCGGACTCGAGCGGCCCCCATCCCGACCAGCGCGCACGGGGATCGCGGGGGCGGAGAATCGGTACACTCGAGGCCGCCCCGAAGATCGAGTGAGGAGCCGCATGTCCGACAGCCAGGCCGAAACCTACGTGCAGGTGAAACGCGACGGTCCGATCGCGTTCGTCCAGTTCGACCGCAAGAAGAACCTGAACGCCTTCGACGGTCGGCTGATCCTCGAACTGACCGACGTCGCACGGTCTTTCCACGACGATCTCGAGACCCGGGCCGTCGTCCTCACGGGAAGTCGCGACTACTTCTCGGCCGGTGCCGATCTCGTCGACCTGTCGGCCCGAACCGACTCGAAGACTTCCGAGCTGGAGCGCCGCCACGTCTTCTCCCGCGGCGTCCGACTCTGCCAGGCCTGGGAGGCGATGCCCCAGATCACCGTCGCGGCCATCGAACGCCTGGCGGTCGGCGCCGGCGTGGCCCTTCCCCTCGCGTGTGATTGGCGCGTGATGGGCGAGAGCGCCTATCTCTGGGTCCCCGAGGTCAAGATCGGCGTCAATCTGCAATGGGGCGCGCTGCCCCGCCTGATCAACCTCGTGGGTCCCGCCCGGGCCAAACGGATCTGCATCCTCTGCGAACGCATGAATGCCGAGACCGCCCTCGACTGGGGGCTGATCGACGAGATCGCCGCCGATGGACAGGCGCTCGAGAAGGCGACGGAGCTCGCCCGCCGCGCCGCCGGGATGCCGCCGATCGCCGTCCGGATGATCAAGGAAGCGGTGAACGCGACGGCCACGACACTGAATCGCGTCGCCAGCTACGCCGACGCCGACCAGAGCATGCTCTCGGCGGCCACCGAGGACGCGCGGGCAGCGCGAGACCGGTTCAACGAATCCTGAGCCGCGATTCGAGGACCGGAAGAAAGGAAGAACGATGGAACCGATCCGCTACGTCGACATCCTGAGCGAGCACTACCGCTCCCAGGGCAATCCCCCCTATCGCTGGTCGATCCATGACGACGCGCCCCTGCACCGATTGGACAAGCCCCTCCGCGAATGCACCGTCAGTCTCCTCACCTCGGGCGGCGTCTCGCAATGTTCGATGCCCGCGTTCGATCCGAATGCGCGAAACGACCACCGGCTGGATCCGATTCCGGCCGACGCATCGGCCCGGGATTTCCAGGTCCACGACAACTACTACGACCATACGGACGCCGAATCCGACATCAACTGCATCTTTCCCCTGGAGCGCCTCCGGGAACTCGCCGATCGCGGCGAGATCGGGCACGTCGCGCCGCGACTCTGGAGCGGTTTCATGGGGCGCATCTACAATCGCAGCAAGGTGATGGAGGAATCGGGCCCCGCCTTCGCGAAGGCCCTCCAGGCCGACAACGTCGACATCCTGCTCGCCGCCCCCTCCTGACCGCTCGACCACCAGACCGTGGGTCTGGTCTGCCGACTGCTCGAGGAACGCGGCATCGCGACCACCTACGTGGCGACGGGTCGGGACCTGACGGCGCTGGTCAAGCCACCCCGCGCACTCTTCGTGAACCACCCGATGGGCAACAACTTCGGGCCCGCGAACGATCCGGAAACCCAGAGGGAGATCGTGCGCAGGGCCCTCGGCCTCGTCGAGACGGTCGAGGTCGGCGGCACGATCGTCGACATGCCGACGAACTGGACGAAGCCCTTCGCCTTCGGGCCGGGAACGGGCTGAACCCCGCGAGTCGCGTCACGCCCCGGGCGACGAGATCTCGACGGGGATGCCGGTCATGAAGGCCTGATTCGAGAGCGGGTCGAAACTGCCCGGTCCCGTCGGCAGCAGCGCGTTCTGGTTCGCCCCCGGCATGCGATGCGCGACCCGCATTCCGGGCGTTCGCGCATGGCCCCACCCATGGGTCAAAGCGACGACCCCCCGCATCAGGTCGTCGTCGAAGCGGAGTTCGACCTCGATCTCGCCGTGCCCGCTCGCCAGCCGGACGCGGTCGCCCTCGACGACGCCCCTCGCCTCGGCGTCTTCCGGATGCACGTAGAGATAGTTCTGGTGCTTCGGCCCCCGCTTCATCCGCTCGAGGTTCGCGTACCAGCTGTTGTGCATCCAGGGATCGCGGAGCGTGATCATCTTGAGGCGCGTCGGGCCTTCCGCTTCGAGCTCCCGGAACTCGGCTTCGCAGCGTTCCTCCGCCTCGCGGAAGCCCGTCGGACGACAATCGACCTTCCCGTCCGGCGTCTGGAGATGATCGGAATAGAAGCGGCCGGGGGTGAGTCCTTCGAAGGTGACACCGCGGGGCTTCGCCCGGACTTCGTCGAGGGTCAGCCCGCGCCCCCGCAACATGTGGTCGATCCGACCCCAGAGTCCACGCTCGAGGTCCGCGCCAGCGACCGTCTCCTGCGTCGCGTCCATCGGGATCGGATCGAAGGGCGATTTCAGTCCCATCGCCCGGGCGATCCGGCCGAGGATCCACCATTCCTCGCGCCGCTCGCCCCGGGGCGGCACGACCCGCTCCGTGAACTGGATCCACGGCTGATGCTGCAGCCCGAGCCCCGTGATGTTGATGTCCTCGCGCTCGAAACTGTCCGTGCTCGGCAGCACGTAGTCCGCGTATTCCGCCGTCGCGTTCCGGTAGAGGTCGATCACGACGAGGAACTCGAGCTTCTCCATCGCCGCCCGCAAGCGTTCTTCCCCGCCGATCGAGAGCACGGGATTCCCGGCCACGACGATCATCGCCCGAACGGGATCCTCTTCCCGCAGCACGTAGTCGGGAAGCAGATTGCCCGGCAGGCTCCCCTTCCGCAGCCGTCCGTATTCCGACTCGATGAAGCCTTCGTCGTAGGACCGACGACCCGCCTTGGCACTCTCGTAGAAGCCGACCGAAAGGATGTTCCCGCCCCGCCGATCGAGATTGCCGGTCACGAAGACGAGCATCTGGAGCAACCAGTAGGCGAGCGTCCCCTGGCGGCCCATGTTGACGCCGGTCGACATGTGCGCGGAGGCCGACGGCGCTCGTGCGAAATCGCGGGCGAGGGCGCGAATCTCTTCGGACGCGATCCCCGTCACCCCGGCCACGCGCTCCGCCGGATAGCGGGCGACGAACTCCCGGAGCTCCGCGACGTGCTTCCCGTGTCGCGCGACGACCTCCTCGTCGAAGAGTCCCTCGCGATCGATCTCGTGGATCAGGGCGGCCAGCAGATAGACGTCCGTATCGGGCCGGATGAGCAGCGTCTCCCCCGCGCGCGTCTTCTCGCTCTCGATCCGACGCGGATTCACGTGCACGACCCGGCCACCGCGCGCCACGACGCCCTTCAGGACCCGGACCGGATCCGGAATCGAGATGAAACTCGCGTGACTGACGCGCGGATTCGATCCAAGGGAGAGAAAGAAGTCCGTGTGGGCCAGATCGGGAATCGGATGCATCGTGCTCGACCCGAAGACCGCCTCGCTCCCGGCGAACTTGTTCGCGCAGTCCTGCGTTCCCGAGGAGAAGGACCGGCGCACGCCGAGCTGCGCGAAGAGGGCACCCATCGCGGGGCCCGCCAGGGTATTGAAGGCCGTGGGATTCCCGACGTAGGGCGCGATGGCGTTCGGACCGTGGGCGGCACGGATCGCCTTCAGTCGGTCCGCGATGTCCTGGATCGCCTCTTCCCAGGAGACCCGTTCGAAGCTTCCGTCCGACCGGCGGCGCAGGGGATGGTCGAGACGATCCGGGTCGCGATGGATCTCGTCGCCCGCGAGCCCCTTGTTGCAGGCGAAGCCGCGCGTCACGGGATTCTCCTTGTCGGGGCGCAGTCGGACGAGCTCGCCATCCCTCACCTGCGCGACCAGCCCGCAGGCGGGTTCGCAGACGCGACAGAAGGTCGGAATCTCGCGGTCGAGGCTCTCGTGGTTCTCTGCGGATGCCATGCTCTCTCCTCCCTGCCCCTCTCGATATTCCCGCGATGTTCCCGTGACGTTCCCGTGATGTTCCCGGTCGCAGGCTGACGACGACGTGATCGGACCGACCAGTGTACTCGGCTTCGCGCCCGCTCGCGTGGGCTCAGTCGCGCAGGAAACCCTCGATTTCCGGGACGAGCCGTTCCCCCAGCTCCTCCGCCACGAAATGGCCCACGCCCTCATGGACGGAAACCTCGCAATCGTCGAAGACCGAGGCCAGCCGATCGCGCATCGTCGCCGGAAATGCGGGATCCGCGCCCCCCCAGACCAGTCGGGCCGGAACGTCCGCCAGCCCGTCGCGATGCTGCCAGAGTTCATCCAGCCAGGGCACACAGAGCATCCGCGGAAAGAGAGCGCAGCCCTCGCGGTCTTCCGCGCACTCGAAGGGTCCGCGATAGGCCGCGGCGACCTCCGGCCAGCGGGGACCCAGCGCCCGATTCATGAAGACATCGACGAAGAGGTTGAAGCGCCGCGTCCCGAAGCGGCCGAAGCGGCTGCCCATGATCCGGCTGAACCAGCGTCCGGCCGCGTGCTCCCGCATCGACCACATCCAGGTATCGAGGGCGACGATCCTTCGGATCCGCGCGCGATCGGAAAGCGCATAGCCCAGACCGATCGGACCGCCCCAATCGTGGACCAGGAGCGTGAGGGCGTCGAGCCCGAGCGCCTCGACGAGGGTGGCCAGGTTGGCGGCATGCTTCTCCGGCGTGTAGGGCCAATCGGTCGGCTTGTCGGAGAGGCCGAAGCCGATGTGGTCGACCGCGATGCAGCGGTATCTCGGAGACAGGCCTCGGATGAGCTTCCGATACATGAAGGACCAGGTCGGCTGGCCGTGGACCATGAGGATGGGAGGGCCCTCGCCTTCATCGACATAGTGCATCCGACCCCCGTCGACCGCGAGGAAATTCGAGGCGAAGGGGTACTCGGCTTCGTCGAGCCAGTCGGGTCGGTCGGGCCGGTCCTCGCCCGTCGCGGGGGAACTCACGACTCGAGCAATCGGGGACGCTCGTCCCGGTGGAATCCGTCGAAGACCTTCGAGCGCGCGACCGGCGGCGGATGGAAGAGGAATCCGCCGTTGCCGTTGTGGATTCCTCCATCGACCCGGAATTCGGCCCCGGTGATATAGGCCGCCATCTCGGACATCAGGAAGACGACCATCGCGGACACCTCGGCCGCGGTCCCGTGTCGGCGCAGGGGAATCCGCCGATCGATCCGGCGCAGGGCCTCCCACTCGGCTTCGGGATAGCGATCGAGACCCGTCGTCGCGATGAAGCCCGGAATCACGCAGTTGACCCGCACGCCCGCGCTCGCCCATTCGGTCGCCGCCGTGAAGGTCAGGTTCGACAATCCCGCGCGAGCGGCCCCGTTGTGTCCCATGCCCGGCATCCCCCCGGCATGGTCCGCCCCGATGTTCACGATGCTTCCGCCCCGTTCGGCGAGACATTGCGTGTAGGCCTCGCGGGCGACCAGGAAATAGCTCGTCAGGTTGTTCTCGAGGACGGCATTCCAGCCGTTCAGGCTGAGGTCCTTCAGCTCCGCCGGAAACTGACCACCCGCCGCGTTCACGACGCCGTCGATCGGCCCGTGTCGCTCGAGCAGACGCGACATCATGTCCCGAACGGCTTCTTCGTCCCGGAGTTCGCCGCTGAAACAACCGAGCACCTCTCCGCCATCCTCCCGGATCTCCGCCCGCGTCCGCTCGAGCTTCTCCATCGTCCGGCCGGCCAGGACCAGGCGGGCCCCGAGCGACGCGAGCTCATGGGCGATACAGCGCCCCAACCCCCCTCCCCCACCCGGGATGAACAGGGTCTGGCCTTCGAAGAGGCCCTCACGAAATCCGGACTGATACGGCATTCCCGCTCCTTCGTTCTATCCTTGCTCCCTTCCCGGCGCCCGCGAAAGGAAAGGTCCGATGGCGAAGAATACAGATGCGGGGACGCCCCGTCCCGACACGGTCCGGCTGCAGCGGATCAGCAAGGCCTTCTGGGAATCCGCCGCATTGATGAGCGCGGTCGAACTCGGCCTCTTCACCGCGATCTCGAAGGGTTCGGACACGATCGAGGACGTGGCCGAAACGATCGGCATCGAACCCCTCCAGGCCGAACGGCTGATGACGGTCCTCTGTGCGATGGAACTGCTCGAGCGCGAAGGCGAAAGCTTCCGCAACGCCCCCGACGTCGAACGCTTCCTCGTCGAGGGAAAGCCGACCTGGGCGGGGCCCTGGATCCTCTTCGCGAAACCGGATTGGAAGAAATGGGGAAGACTGACCGAAGCGCTCCGCACGCCGCGGGACCGGATCCGCCGCCTCGGCATGTATGACGAATCGTTCACCATCGAACGAGCGCGCCAATACCATGAAGCCACCTATTCGATCGGCATGGGCGCGGCCCGCCGCTTCCACAGACAGGTCGACCTCACGGGCCGCAAGAAGATCATCGACCTCGGAGGCGGCTCGGGCTGCTATTGCATCGTCGCCGCGCAGAAATATCCCGAGATCGAGGCGGAGGTCCTCGACCTCGCGCCGGTGGTCGCCGTGACGCGTGAGTATCTGGCGGAAAACGGCGTCGCCGACCGGGTGAAGGCGACGGCCTGCGACTTCACGACGGATGCCCTTCCCCGGGATGCCGACGTGGCGATCATGGCCTCGAATCTGCCCCAATACGACCGGGCGATCATTTCCGACGTCGTCGCGCGCGTGCACGACGCGCTCGTTCCCGGAGGCGAATTCCATCTGATCGGCGAGATGCTCGACGCAGACGGGTGCGGCCCGATCGCGCCGGCGCTCTGGGGACTCGCCGAAGCCCTCAGCCACTCGACGGGCCTCGCCCACTCCGTCGCGGACTGCACGGGCTATTTCGAGGCCGCAGGCTTCGACGACATCACGGTCCACGAATTCATTCCCCACACGCTCACGCGGGTCACGGGAAGGAAGCGCTAGCCGGGCCGGGATCCCGCCCGACGTCGGAATCGCGAGCCGGTTTCCCTTTCGGTCCGAACGAATTCGCTTCCTTTCCCCGCTCGATCCGTCGTAGAATGCTTCCGGATCGGAATGTCTTCCGAGCACGAACCGACGCGATGCCGAGAATGCATCCGCCTGCCACCGGAAAACGCCGGAGCGTCGCTGTTCGCGCACGTCGTCGAGGGACATCGTCGGAACCCCGCGTCCAAGAGCCGGGGGGCAAGACCGGGGGGAGACCGGAGCAGGACCGGGACAGAGAGCAAGACGCACGACGATCCAGGAAAACTCCGGAAACAAACACAGGGAAACAAAGGCGAGAAAGGCAAGAGGGGACAAGGACATGCGGAGATCCATTTCATCGACCGGGCGATCAGATCAACGAACCAGCTGCGCGGGCCTGATTCTCGCGGCCCTCGCGATCCTGATGATGATCGCCCCGAGCCTGGCGATCGCCCACGATCGAGGCGAATCCGGGAAGTCGGGCCGACGGAAGATCGGAATCGAGGTCCTCTCGAGTCCACCCGATCTCGTGAGCGGCGGCGATGCCCGCATCCGGATCTCGCTCCC
>DRKE01000334.1 GCA_011051925.1 Deltaproteobacteria bacterium | reverse complement strand
GGACGACGGACGTGACGGGTGTGGCGAACCTTCCGGAAGGGACGGAGATGGTGATGCCGGGTGACAACGTGGAGATGACGGTGGAGCTGATCATGCCGATCGCGATGGACAAGGAGCTCCGGTTCGCGATCCGCGAGGGCGGCCGGACCGTGGGCTCGGGCGTCGTCTCGGAAGTGATCGAATAGCGATCCGGATCCGCATGGGATCGGAGCGGGTGATTCGAGTGTGTAGGGCCGTAGCACAATTGGTAGTGCATCGGACTCCAAATCCGGAGGTTGGGGGTTCGAGTCCCTCCGGCCCTGCCATCTCGAAGGCCGGGACGGGCCGGTGTCGGACGGCGGAGCGGGTGGAACGGGAGTCGACCTGAGTCGCGGCAGCCAGGACGTGGACGGGACGAGGCGGAGGAGCGGCGATGGCAGAGGGTGGAAACGACTGGATCGCCCGGTCGCGTCAGTACATTCGAGAAGTTCAGGGTGAATTCAAGAAGATCACCTGGCCGCCCCAGGCCGAGACGATCAACGGAACCATCTCGGTCATCGTGATCGTCTCACTGATCGCAACCTTTCTGGGCATCGTCGACTTCGGTTTGAGTCAGGTGATGCAAATGGTGCTCGGCTGATGGAAACGGGAACGGAAGAAGGCAGCGTCGAGGCGGTCGAAGCGAACGAGGCCACGTCCGCGGACGAGGCAGCGGCCGCGAAGAACGCGTCCGGGAAGAAGAAGTGGTACATCGTCCATACCTACTCCGGGCAGGAGACGCGGGCGAAGCAGGCCCTGCTCGAGCGGGCGAAGGCGATGGGGTTCGAAGAGCAGTTCGACGAGGTTCTCGTTCCCGAGGAGAGCGTCGTCGAGATGGTGGGAGGGAAGAAGCGGACGTCGAAGCGGAAGTTCTTCCCCGGCTACATCATCGTCCACATGGAGTTGACCGACGATACCTGGCACATCGTGAAGGGGACGCCCAAGATCACCGGCTTCGTCGGAAACGCGACGGATCCACCAGCCATCTCGGAAGAAGAAGTCGCGCGGATGACGCAGCGGATCAAGGAGGGGGCGACGAAGCCGAAGCCGCTGATCAATTTCGATGAAGGCGAGAATGTCCGGGTCATCACGGGACCCTTCGCGAATTTCCAGGGTTTCGTCGACGAGGTCATGGAGGACAAGGAGAAGCTTCGCGTCATGGTGCAGGTCTTCGGGCGCGCGACGCCCGTGGTGCTGGGCTACTCGAACGTGGAAAAGGCCTGATCGCCGGGGCTCCGGGGTCCATCTGCGAGCCGGCTTCGAGACCGCGGCCCGCCTGCGGATCCGGGAAGGCCACGGAAGGAACGAAGGAATAAGGAATAAGGAAGAATGAACCAGGCGGGCAGGGGCCCGTCCGGAAACCGCCAGAAGCGCGCGGGAGATCGACGCGTCGATCGCAGACCGCCAGTGGCAGGAGAATCAGAGTGGCAAAGAAGGTCATGGCAGTCGTGAAGCTGCAGTGTCCGGCAGGGGCAGCGAATCCCGCACCGCCCGTCGGTCCAGCGCTCGGCCAGCACGGCGTGAACATCATGGAGTTCTGCAAGGCGTTCAACGCCAAGACGCAGGACAAGGCGGGATTGATCATTCCTGCCGAGATCACGATCTACCAGGATCGGAGCTTCACCTTCGTCCTGAAGTCGCCGCCGGCGGCGGTGCTGCTGAAGAAGGCAGCGAAGATCAAGAGCGGGTCGGGGGAACCGAATCGCAAGAAGGTCGGTCAGGTGACGCAATCCCAGCTGGCCGAGATCGTCGAGATGAAGAAAGCGGATCTCAACGCCTTCGATCTCGAGAAGGCGAAGAAGATCATCGCCGGGACCGCTCGTTCGATGGGCCTCGAAGTGGTGGAGGGCTGATCGCGATGGCGAAGAAAAGCAGACGCTACCGCGAGGCTCGTGAGCGGATCGACGCGAACAGGCTCTATCCGCTCGAAGAGGCCCTGGCGCAACTCAAGGACGTGCCCCACGCGAAATTCGACGAGACCGTCGATATCGCGATCAATCTGGGTGTCGATCCGAAACACGCCGATCAGATGGTGCGGGGTGCGATCGTCCTGCCCAACGGTGTCGGTCGATCGACCCGCGTCCTCGTTTTCGCGAAGGGCGAGAAGGAAAAGGAAGCGCTCGAGGCGGGGGCCGACTACGTCGGGGGCGACGACCTGGCCAAGAAGATCCAGGACGAGGGCTGGTTCGAATTCGACCGGGTGATCGCGACACCCGACATGATGGGCGTCGTCGGCCGTCTGGGGCGGGTGCTCGGGCCGCGCGGATTGATGCCGAACCCGAAGCTCGGGACGGTCACGCCGAATGTCGCAGAGGCGGTTCGGGACCAGAAAGCGGGCAAGGTCGAGTACCGGGTCGACAAGGCCGGCATCGTGCATTGCGGGATCGGAAAGGTCTCTTTCGAGACGGAGAAATTGTGGGAGAATGCTTCTGCATTGATCGACGTCATCTTGAAGGCCAAGCCGGCTTCGACCAAGGGCACGTATGTCAAGAAGATCGCGGTGTCGTCCACGATGGGGCCGGGAATCAAGGTCGATCCGGCTTCTCCGCTGAAGGTGGCCTGAGGAGAACGAAATGCTGACGCGACAACAGAAAGAAGAACAGGTGGCGGAGCTGCACGACAAGTTCGAACGGGCGACGAGCATCTTCGTTGCGGACTACAGCGGTCTCGGCGTGACCCAGCTCGAGGCGCTGCGGGGCGGGCTTCGGGAAGCGGAGGCGAGCGAGAGCGAATTCCGCGTGGCCAAGAACTCGGTCCTGCGACTCGCGTCCGAGGGCGGGCCGGCAGAGGGGCTGAAGGAACATTTCCGGGGGACGACCTCGATCGCGCTCTCCTTCGGCGATCCCGTCGCGCTGGCCAAGACCCTCGTCGACTATGCGAAAGCAAACGAGGCCTTCGAGATCCGGACCGGCATGCTCGACGGCAAGGTGCTCGAGCCGGCGGAAATCTCGAATCTCGCGACCCTGCCCTCGCTCGACCAGCTGCGGGGCAAGATCGTGGGTCTCCTGCAGGCACCGGCAGGAAAACTCGCGCGGCTCCTGAACGAGCCCGCTGGACAGATTGCCCGACTCGTCGACGCCCGGAAGGCGGCGCTCGAGGAGGGTGGGGAGTAGCTCGGAGCGGGCGGGGCGGGCGTCTCGTCCATTCCGGAAGTCTGGCCGGATCCAGGCGGATCCGGTTCAACAATGACCGGGCGGGAGGGTGTGACGCACCCGCTTCACCGCCCAAATGAAGGGTAGGAAGAATGGCAGATCTCAATGAAATCGTGGACACGCTGTCCAGCTTGACCGTCATGGAAGCGGCTGAACTCGCGACGCTTCTCGAGGAGAAGTGGGGCGTCTCGGCGGCGGCGCCCGTGGCCGTCGCAGCCGCGGCAGGGCCCGCAGCCGGAGAGGCGGCTGCGGAAGCGAAGGACGACTTCGATGTCATCCTGACTTCGTTCGGCGACAAGAAGATCCAGGTCATCAAGGAGATCCGAGCCATCACGGGGCTGGGTCTCAAGGAGGCCAAGGAGCTCGTGGAAGGCGTTCCGAAGGCGATCAAGGAAGGTGTTCCGAAGGACGAGGCGGCCGAGATCCAGAAGAAGATCGAGGAAGCCGGCGGACAGGTCGACGTCAAATAGTCGGGCTGAATGCGAACGCGACGGCCGAAAGCCTCGTTTCCTGCTCTTGACCGGCAGGAGGCGGGGCGGCCGTCGGTTGCGCGGCGGTTCTCCGATCGAACCGTCTTTTCGAACCCGGTCGGCCGAGTGCCGGGCGGGTGCCATAGGTCAGGTGTTGATCGCCCGTCGGGCGACGCATCCCGATCGACCCAACGCTACACAGGAGGGTGTGAACACTCGTGCCTGAGACCAATTTCTCTGATTTCGCCCCGAGAGTCCGAAAATCCTTCTCGAGCATTCCGCGGATCATCGACATCCCGAATCTGCTCGAGATCCAGAAACTGTCCTTCGAACGCTTCCTCCAGACCGGCGTGGAAATGGAGAAGCGGGAGAACGTAGGACTGCAGGCCGTCTTCAATTCGGTCTTTCCGATCCGTGATTTCAATGATACCGCCTCGTTGGAATTCGTCGGGTATGCCCTCGAGCAGCCGAAATACGACGTCCAGGAATGCCTGCAACGGGGCATGACCTATGCCGCGCCCTTCAAGGTGACGATCCGCCTCGTCGCCTGGGACGACGCGGATGGCGCGCAGACGATCCGCGACGTCAAGGAGCAGGAGGTCTATTTCGGCGAGATTCCGATCATGACCGAGAACGGCACGTTCGTGATCAACGGGACCGAGCGCGTCATCGTCTCCCAGCTGCATCGCTCTCCTGGCATCTTCTACGACACGTCGATCTCGACCACCGTCAGTGCCGCGGGCAAGAAGCTCTATTCCTGTCGCGTGATCCCCCATCGTGGATCATGGCTGGACATCGAGTACGACCACAAGGACATCGTTCATGCCCGGATCGACCGCCGGCGGAAGATCCATGTGACGGTTCTCCTGAAAGCGCTCGGGTATCAGCCCGAAGAACTGCTGCAGCATTTCTATCCGGTCGAGACCATCCGGCTCGACGGGCGCAAGATCTTCAAGAAGACGGAGCCCGAGAACCTGATCGGCCAGCGCTGCACGCGCGAGGTCAAGGACGCGGACGGCAAGGTCATCGTTCGGAAGGACAAGAAATTCACGAAGGCCGCAGCCCGCAAGATCCGGGCGGCGGGAATCGAGTGGATCCAGGTCGCCCTCGAGGACCTGATCCGACCGGATGCGGTCAAACGCGTCGCACCGATCGACATCGTCGATGAGGAGACGGGCGAAGTCATCGTCGAATGCAACGAGGAGATCACGGAAGCGCATCTCGACGACCTCAAGAGTCGTGGGATCCTCGAGTTTCCGCTGCTCTTCCTCGATCCGATCACGACGGGCACCGCGATTCGCGACACGCTGCTGGCGGACAAGACGCTCTCCCAGGAAGAGGCGACGATCGAGATCTATCGGCGACTGCGTCCGGGTGACCCGCCGACCCTGGACACGGCGACCAATCTCTTCAACAACCTCTTCTTCAACGGGGAACGATACGATCTGTCGAAGGTCGGTCGGTTGAAGCTCAACCACAAGATGGAATTCGATGGGGAAGAGCGCGTCCTGTACTACCCGACAGGCGTGAACAATCCCCCGGAAGAGATCGCGCTCGCCGACCTGCCGACCTTGCGTCGCGAGGACATCCTGGCGGCCGTCAAGTATCTCGTCGATCTGAAGAACGGAACGGATCCCTCGAAGAAGGTCGACGACATCGACCACCTCGGAAACCGGCGTGTTCGCGTCGTGGGGGAACTGCTCGAGAACCAGTATCGGATCGGTCTGGTTCGCATGGAGCGGGCGATCAAGGAGCGCATGAGTCTCCAGGAGATCGAGACGCTGATGCCGCATGATCTGATCAACTCGAAGCCCGTTTCGGCGGTCGTGAAGGAGTTCTTCGGGTCGAGCCAGCTTTCCCAGTTCATGGACCAGACGAATCCGCTCTCGTCGGTGACGCACAAGAGACGCCTGTCGGCCCTGGGGCCCGGTGGTCTGACTCGCGAACGAGCGGGCTTCGAGGTGCGCGATGTCCATCCGACGCATTATGGCCGGATCTGTCCGATCGAAACGCCGGAAGGGCCGAATATCGGCCTGATCGCGTCCCTTTCGACCTATGCCCGGGTCAACGACATGGGTTTCATCGAAACGCCCTATCGCGAAGTCCGGGACGGAAAGGTCTCGACGAACGTCAAGTACGTGTCTGCGCTCGATGAAGAGCGCCTGTCGATCGCGCAGGCGAATGCCCCCCTCGACGAGGAGGGGCGATTCATCAACGAACGGGTTTCGGCCCGCAGACAGGGCGAGTTCGAGATGGTTCCGCCGGACGAGATCGACGTGATGGACGTCTCTCCGAACCAGCTCGTCTCGGTCGCGGCTTCGCTGATCCCCTTCCTCGAGAACGACGATGCGAATCGCGCGTTGATGGGCTCGAACATGATGCGGCAGGCCGTGCCCCTGCTCCGGACGAGGGCGCCCCTCATCGGGACCGGGATGGAAGCCGCCGTGGCCCGGGATTCCGGCGTGACGGTCGTCGCGAAGCGCGATGGAACCGTCGAGTCGGTGGATGCGGGTCGCATCGTGTTGAAGCCGGACGAAGACGACGGCACGGGTTCGAACGTCGACATCATCAACCTGATCAAGTATCAGCGATCGAACCAGAACACCTGCATCAACCAGCGACCCATCGTTCGGGCAGGGGATCGTGTCAAGCAGGGCCAGGTGATCGCCGACGGACCGGCGACGGAGCGCGGCGAGATGGCGCTCGGTGCCAACGTGACCGTCGCGTTCATGCCCTGGGGCGGGTACAACTTCGAGGACTCGATCCTCATTTCCGAGCGGATCGTGAAGGACGACTACTTCACCTCGATCCACATCGAGGAATTCGAGTGTGTCGCCCGGGACACGAAGCTCGGCAAGGAGGACATCACCCGGGACATCCCCAACGTCGGTGAGGACGCCCTGCGCGACCTCGACGAGGCCGGGATCGTCCGGATCGGGGCCGAGGTCCATCAGGATGACATCCTGGTCGGCAAGATCACGCCCAAGGGAGAGACCCAGCTCTCGCCGGAGGAACGCCTCCTGCGTGCGATCTTCGGCGAAAAGGCCGGGGACGTGCGGGATACCTCCCTCCGCGTTCCACCCGGCGTGAAAGGAACGATCATCGGTGCCCAGGTCTTCTCCCGCCGAGGCGTGGAGAAGGACGAGCGGGCCAAGGCCCTCGAAGAGGCCGAGATCGAGAGGCTCCGGAAGGATCAGGAGGACGAGATCCGGATCATCCGACGCAGCGCCTTCAAGAAGGTCCGCGAATTGATCGTCGGAAAGCAGGCCGCCAATCGCGTCGCGGACGAACGCAGGGAGATCGAGTGGCTGAAGGCGGGAGACACGATCACGCCGGAAGTGATCGATGGGATTCCCGATCGTCGCTGGCGGGAGATCCAGGTGACGGACGCGAAGGTCCAGGAACACGTCGATCGCGTCTTCGACAACGTCGAAGAGCAGGCGACCGTCATCAAGGCCGTGTTCGACGAGAAGATCGCCCGGCTGAAGAAGGGCGACGAGTTGCCCCCGGGCGTCTTCAAGATGGTGAAGGTCTATCTCGCCATCAAGCGCAAGCTGTCGGTGGGTGACAAGATGGCCGGCCGCCATGGCAACAAGGGCGTCATTTCGAGGATCCTTCCCGAGGAGGACATGCCCTACATGCCCGACGGTCGGCCGGTGGACATCGTCCTGAATCCGCTCGGTGTGCCTTCGCGCATGAACATCGGCCAGATCCTGGAAACCCATCTGGGCTGGGCGGCGCACGGTCTGGGTCGCCAGATCGAAGACCTTCTCGAGCGTCATGCCAACGCAGAAGAGCTGCGTTCGAAGATGAAGGAGATCTACGACGACGAGGAGATCGCGAAGAAGATCGACGGGGCTTCGGAGGAGGCGATCTTGTCGATGGCGGAGAACGTCAGCCGTGGAATCCACATCGCGACGCCGGTCTTCGACGGAGCGAGCGAGAAGGAAGTGAAGGAGCAGCTCGACCGGGCGGGACTTCCCACCTCGGGCCAGATGATCCTCTTCGATGGCCGGACGGGCGAGCCCTTCGATCGTGATGTCACGATCGGAACGGTCTACATGCTGAAACTCCATCATCTCGCCGACGACAAGATGCATGCCCGCTCGATCGGGCCGTACAGTCTCGTGACCCAGCAGCCGCTCGGCGGCAAGGCCCAGTTCGGTGGGCAACGGCTGGGCGAGATGGAGGTCTGGGCGCTCGAAGCCTACGGCGCGGCCTATGCGCTGCAGGAATTCCTGACGGTCAAATCCGACGATGTCCAGGGTCGGACGCGAATCTACGAATCGATCGTCAAGGGCGAGAACACGCTCGAGCCGGGACTGCCGGAGAGCTTCAACGTTCTCGTCAAGGAACTGCATGCGCTCGGTCTCGACATCGAAATGCGAGAGGACTCGTAGTTCCATCTTCGACGGGATCGCCCCTGAAGGGCCGATCCCGTCCGGTAACGCTTCGCAACAGGGGGACCACCACTTTGCGTGATCTATACAATCTCTTCGAGAAGCCCAAGGATCCCTTGGCCTTCAATTCGCTCCGGATCTCGTTGGCGTCGCCCGACAAGATCCGGGAATGGTCTTTCGGGGAGGTCAAGAAGCCCGAGACCATCAACTACCGGACCTTCAAGCCCGAACGCGATGGACTCTTCTGCGCGAAGATCTTCGGTCCCGTGAAGGACTACGAGTGCAACTGCGGCAAGTACAAGCGCATGAAGCATCGTGGCGTGGTCTGCGAAAAATGCGGTGTGGAGGTCATCCAGTCGAAGGTTCGTCGCGAACGGATGGGGCATATCACGCTGGCTTCGCCCGTCGCCCATATCTGGTTCCTGAAGTCCCTGCCTTCCCGGATCGGCAACATCCTGGAGATCACGCTGAGGGACCTGGAGAAGATCCTCTACTTCGAGGCGCATGTCGTTCTCGATCCCAAGGATACGGAGCTCGAAAAGGGCGAACTCGTGACCGACGAGCGCCTGATGGAGCTTCGCGAGCAATACGGTCGCGACGCGTTCACGGTCGGCATCGGTGCCGAGTCGGTGAGGCAGCTGCTCCAGGAGCTGGACGTCGACGGCGAGTGCACCCGGCTGCGCGAAGAGATGCGCGAGGCGACGAGCGAAGCGAAACGCAAGAAGATCGCGAAGCGGCTGAAGGTGCTCGACGCCTTCCGCGAGTCGGAAGTGAACCGACCCGAGTACATGGTGCTCGAGGTCATTCCCGTGATCCCGCCGGATCTGCGGCCCCTCGTCCCGCTCGATGGTGGGCGATTCGCGACGAGCGATCTGAATGATCTCTACCGGCGGGTCATCAATCGCAATAATCGCCTGAAGCGACTCCAGGAGCTGAACGCGCCCGAGGTCATCATCCGGAACGAGAAGCGGATGCTCCAGGAGGCGGTGGACGCGCTCTTCGACAATGGCCGTCGTGGGCGTGTCATCACGGGTCCGAGCAAGCGACCGCTGAAGAGCCTTTCCGACATGCTGAAGGGGAAGTCGGGCCGATTCCGACAGAACCTGCTCGGCAAACGGGTCGACTATTCGGGTCGTTCGGTGATCGTCGTCGGCCCCGAACTCCGACTGCACCAATGCGGCATTCCGAATCGGATGGCGCTCGAGCTCTTCAAGCCCTTCATCTACTCGAAGCTCGAGCAGCAGGGATTCGTGACGACGATCAAGGCTGCGCGGAAGATGGTCGAGCACGAGCGGCCCGAGGTCTGGGACATCCTGGCCGAGGTGATCAAGGAGCATCCGATCCTGCTCAACCGCGCGCCCACGCTTCATCGACTCGGCATGCAGGCCTTCGAGCCGCAGCTGATCGACGGCAAGGCGATCCAGCTCCATCCGCTCGTCTGTGCCGCCTTCAATGCGGACTTCGATGGCGACCAGATGGCCGTTCACGTCCCGCTATCCGTCGAAGCGCAGATCGAAGCGCGTGTCCTGATGATGTCGACGAACAACATCCTCAGCCCGGCGACGGGGCGGCCGATCATCGGTCCGACGCAGGACATCGTCCTCGGCGCCTACTACATGACCCGGGAGCGACCGGGCGTGCAGGGATCGGGGATGCAGTTCGCGACGGAAGAAGAAGTCATCGTCGCGTACGACGCGGGCGTCCTCGACATCCATGCCGCGATCGGCGTTCGGATCGGCGACGAGATCGTCGAGACCACGACCGGCCGGATCCTGCTGCACGAAGTCGTGCCCGACGAGATCCCCTTCGAGTTCATCAATCAGGTGATGGACAAGAAGGCACTCGGAGAGCTGATCGACCAATGCTATCGACGCATGGGGACGAAGGCGACGGTCCTGCTCGCCGATCACATCCGGACGCTCGGCTACCAGAATGCCACCCGGGCCGGGATCTCGATCTGCATCGACGACATGCGGATTCCGCCGGACAAGGAACGCTTCCTCGAGGAGGCGACGGCCGAGGTGTTGCAGATCCAGGAGCAATACCAGGAAGGCCTCATCACGGATGGCGAGCGTTACAACAAGGTGATCGACATCTGGGCCCAGGCGACCGAACAGATCACGACCCAGCTTCTCGAGGGAATCGCGACCGATACGATCGTCGACGACGAAGGGAACGAACAGAAGGTCCCGAGTTTCAACAACATCTACATGATGGCGGACTCGGGAGCGCGGGGGTCGGCGCAGCAGATGCGCCAGCTCGCGGGCATGCGAGGTCTGATGGCCAAGCCTTCGGGCGCGATCATCGAGACCCCGATCACCTCGAACTTCCGGGAGGGCCTGTCGGTTCTCCAGTACTTCATCTCGACCCATGGTGCCCGGAAGGGCCTGGCGGATACGGCGCTCAAGACGGCCAATTCCGGCTATCTGACACGCCGACTCGTCGATGTGTCGCAGGACGTCATCGTGCGCGAGGAGGATTGCGGAACGGACGATGCGCTCGAGACCTCGGCCCTGATCGAGGCGGGCGAGATCGTCGAGCCGCTGGGCGAGCGGATTCTGGGGCGGGTCGCTCTCGAGGACGTGACGGATCCGATCAGCGGCGAGGTGATCGTCGCCGCCGGAAACGAGATCGACGAGGATCGGGTCCGGGCGATCGAGGATGCGGGGGTCGAGACCGTGAAGATCCGATCGGTGTTGACCTGCGCGAGTCGACACGGCTGCTGCGTGAAATGCTATGGCCGGGACCTCTCGCGCGGCACGATGGTCAACATGGGCGAGGCCGTCGGTGTCATCGCCGCACAATCGATCGGGGAGCCCGGAACGCAGCTGACGATGCGGACCTTCCATATCGGCGGGGCCGCGACGCGGCGTGCGGAACAGTCGCATGCCGAGGCGGCGAGCGAGGGCACGATCCGCCTGCACAACATCCGGACGGTCGCAGACGCCGAAGGTCGTGAAACGGTGATGACCCGGAACGGCGAAGTCGGCATCGTGGATGCGAGCGGGCGGGAGAAGGAACGCCATCCTGTCGTGTATGGCGCGACCCTGCGCGTGAAGGAAGGGCAGTCGGTCCGTCCGGGGGATGTCCTCCTCGACTGGGATCCCTTTGCGAGTCCGATCTTCTCGGAAAAGCCCGGTGTCGTGACCTTCAAGGACATCATCGAGGGAGCGACCATGCAGGAGCAGGTCGACGACTTCACGGGTGTTTCGTCGAAGGTCATCATCGAATCCAAGGACCCCGAACTCCGGCCGACCGTCATCATCACGGCGGCCGATGGGGAAAGCGAGACGAAGGCGCAGCTGCCCGTCGGCGCCTACCTCACGGTCAACGAGGGCGAGGAAGTCGCCGCGGGCCAGGTCGTGGCGAAGATTCCGCGCGAGGCCTCGAAGACGAAGGACATCACGGGCGGCCTGCCCCGGGTCGCCGAGCTTTTCGAGGCTCGGAAACCCAAGGAATGCGCGGTCGTTTCGGAGATCGACGGCATCGTCTCCTTCGGTCCTGATTCGCGGGGCAAGCGCCGGGTGATCGTCACGCCGGAGGAGGGAGAGCCCGAGGAGTTCCTGATTCCCAAGGGAAAGCACGTCAGTGTGCACGAGGGCGACCACGTGCGGGCCGGCGAAGCCCTGATGGACGGATCCTCGAATCCCCACGACATCCTGAAGATCAAGGGGGAGAAGGAGCTCGCGAAATACCTCGTGGACGAGGTCCAGGAGGTCTACCGGCTCCAGGGCGTGAAGATCAACGACAAGCACATCGAGACGATCGTGCGACAGATGATCCGCAAGGTCCGCATCATCGATCCCGGCGATTCGGATTGGCTGATCGGGGAACAGGTCGAGAAGATGGCCTACCGGGAACTGGTGGCCCGCTTCACCGAGGAAGGGAAGGTCCCCCCGACCGCCGAGACCCAGCTGCTGGGGATCACGAAGGCCTCGCTCTCGACGGAGTCGTTCATCTCGGCGGCCTCGTTCCAGGAAACCACGAAGGTGCTGACCGAAGCCTCGATCTGGGGAAAGAAGGACTACCTCCGCGGTCTCAAGGAGAACGTGATCATGGGTCGGCTGATCCCGGCCGGAACGGGTCTGCCCCAGTACCGGCACATCGGGATCCAGGTCGAAGTGCCCGAGGGCTACGAGGTGGAGACGGCGCCTGCCGGGGACGTTTCCGAACCCGAAACGGGAACGGAAGGCTTCGGTGAGGGGGGATCCCCTGAAGCTTCGCCGCCCGTGGCCGGGCTGTTTGCCAGTGCTCCGGGATCGACGCCCGATGCGGGAAGCGTGGAGAACTGACTCGGCCGTTCCCTGAGGGAACGACAATCCTGACCCCCGTTGGCGGATCGGCCAACGGGGGTTTTTCGTGACGAGTGCAGTAGGAAGGGCCGGGGGGGATCCGTCCGGACGGAGGGAGCCGGAGCCAGCCGTTGACAGCGCCCCGCAGGTCGCTAAATTGCGCGCCGCTTCCTGGACCAGGGATTCCTTCAACCCCGCGGTCCGTTTCCAGAATGTGGAGAGGGCGCCCGAGTTTGACTCCGGTCTCTTCGCACCTGAGAAATGGGACTTGGGGGTCGTGTTGTCTCTGGCTTTCGGTGCGAAGCCGTGCCGGAACCAACCGGGCCGGTGACGTGGCAACAGATGCGACGGACGATGCAACAGACGTAGGCAGCGAGACTCGCAGCAACACACGTAGCAACAAGAGACGCAACAGGAACAGGAACGAAACAGGAACAATAGAAGCAGGAGTACCGTCGAGCCCCATGCCGACCATCCAACAGCTCATTCGAAAGGGCCGCAAGCCGAAGGCTTCACGGTCGAAGTCCCCGGACCTGACGCGATGCCCGCAGCGCCGTGGCGTGTGTCTGCGCGTCTTCACCGCGACGCCGAAGAAGCCGAACTCGGCGCTCCGGAAGGTCGCCCGTGTGCGACTGACCAATGGGAATGAAGTCAACGCCTATATCGGTGGCGAAGGGCATACGCTCCAGGAGCATTCGGTGGTTCTCGTGCGCGGCGGACGCGTCAAGGATCTTCCGGGTGTCCGCTACCACATCGTTCGGGGATCGCTCGACGCGACGGGGGTCGATGGTCGCAACCAGAGTCGATCGAAATACGGAGCCAAACGACCCAAGTGATCCGGGGCGGCGGGTTCGGTGCTGCGGGTTGCGCGCCGATCATCGATCGTCCGAGACCGGCCCGGCAGGGGCCGGAATGGCAACGAGAAAGAGGACGCGTTCATGCCGAGGCGACGCGAGGTACAGAAGCGACAGACCGTTCCGGACTCCAAGCATGGAGACCAGATGCTCGGTCGTTTCATCAACGTGATCATGCGAGACGGAAAGAAGAGCACTGCGGAGAACATCGTCTACGGCGCCTTCGACGAGATCGAGAGCAAGATGCGCAGCGATCCGCTGGCGATGTTCCGGCGCGCGCTCGACAACATCCGGCCGAGGGTCGAAGTGAAGAGCCGTCGCGTGGGGGGCGCGACCTACCAGGTGCCGATCGAGGTTTCGCCCAACCGGGCGACTTCGCTCGCGATGCGTTGGCTGGCCGGCTATTCGAAAGCCCGACCGGGCAAGAGCATGAAGGAGCGCCTCGCGAACGAGATCATCGACGCCGCCAACGAACGTGGCGAGAGCGTGAAGAAACGAGAGGACACACATCGGATGGCCGAGGCCAACAAGGCCTTCGCGCACTATCGGTGGTAGAGCGGCGCATCGGATAGGCGGCGCACCGGACAGGGTGGCGGGACCGCATTCGCGCCGACAGGGACGGTCATGCCTCGAAGCGTGCAGCTCGAAGAAACGCGGAATATCGGCATCATGGCTCACATCGATGCCGGCAAGACGACGACGACGGAACGGATTCTCTTCTATACCGGCGTCAACTACAAGATTGGGGAGGTTCACGACGGGGCAGCAACGATGGACTGGATGCAGCAGGAGCAGGAGCGCGGGATCACGATCACCTCCGCTGCGACGACCTGCTCCTGGCGGGACCATCGGATCAACATCATCGACACGCCCGGGCATGTCGACTTCACGATCGAAGTCGAACGCTCGCTCCGGGTGCTGGACGGCGCGATCGCCGTCTTCTGTGGTGTCGGCGGTGTCGAGCCCCAATCCGAAACGGTGTGGCGGCAGGCGGACAAATATCATGTTCCGCGGGTGGCCTTCGTGAACAAAATGGATCGAATGGGTGCAGATTTCCACAACGTGGTCTCGATGATCGAAGACCGTCTGGGTGCCCGGCCGCTGCCTCTGCAGTTGCCGATCGGCGCCGAAGACGCGTTCTCGGGCGTCATCGACCTCGTGGAACGGAAGGCGCTCTACTGGGACGAAGACACGCTCGGCGCCAGCCTTCGCGAGAACGAGATTCCAGCCGAGCTGATCGAGGATGCGGAACTCGCACGGGAGCAGATGGTCGAACGCCTGGCCGATTTCGATGACGAGGTGATGGCCCGTTATCTCGACGGGGAGGAGGTTCCGGTCGCGGATCTGCGCCGAGCCATTCGCCGGGGCACGCTCGCGCTCGATCTGGTGCCGGTCCTCTGCGGGAGTGCCTTCAAGAACAAGGGGGTCCAGCCGCTCCTCGATGCCGTCGTGGACTATCTGCCGGCGCCCACCGACGTTCCACCCGTGATGGGAACGGCCGTTCCGGTACGGGCGACGGGCAAGGGGCGCCGAAAGGCCCAGGCGAAGGAAGGGGGGGAAGAGCTGATTCCGCGCGAGGCGGACGATCAGGCGCCCTTCGCGGCCCTCGTCTTCAAGATCCAGTCCGATCGGCATGCGGGCAGCCTCGCCTATCTGCGGGTCTATTCAGGGACGGCCCGGACCGGGGAGAGTCTCCTGAACGCTTCGACCGGGAAGAAGGAACGGGTCGGGCGCTTCCTCCAGATGCATGCGAACAAGCGTCAGGAGATCGAGGAGGTCCATGCCGGGGATATCGTGGCGGCGATCGGCCTGAAGAACGTCGTGACCGGGCATACCCTCTGCTCTCCGAAGTCGCCGATCCTGCTCGAGTCCCTCGAGTTCCCCGAGCCGGTCATCTCGATCGCGATCGAACCGAAGACGACGGCGGACATGGACAAACTGTCGCAATCCCTCGAGCGTCTGGCTGTCGAGGATCCCTCGTTCAAGGTCTCCACGGACGCCGAAACCGGACAGATGATCATCTCGGGAATGGGCGAGCTCCATCTCGAGATCATCGTCGACCGGCTGCTGCGGGAATTCGGTGTCGACGCGAACGTGGGTCGGCCGCAGGTCGCCTACAAGGAGACGATTTCCGCGAAGGCGACCGGGACGGGCGAATACATCAAGCAGACCGGGGGCGCCGGTGAGTATGCCGTCGTGAAGGTCGAGGTCGAGCCGGGCGAAACCGGATCGGGCTTCGAATTCGAGAACGCGACGCGGGGTGGCGTGATCCCGCCGGAGTTCGTGGCAGCGGTCGAGCAGGGTTGTCGTGACGCTCTGGAGAGCGGGCATCTCGGAGGCTATCCCGTCGTCGACGTGAAGATCCGACTGGTCGACGGCGCGGCGCACGAGACCGATTCCTCGGAGCGGGCCTTCCAGATCGCGGGCGCAATGGCGGCCAACGATGCGCTTCGGAATGCCTCGCCAGTCCTGCTCGAGCCGATCATGGACGTCGAAGTGGTGACGCCAGAAGAGTTCCGGGGAGCGATCCAGGGGGACCTGAATGGACGCCGTGGACAGATCAAGGGGATCGAGATGCGCGGGACGGCGCAGGTCATCCAGGCGGAAGTCCCGCTCTCCGAGATGTTCGGATACGTCAGCAGTGTCCGATCGATGACGCAGGGCCGGGCGAACTACACGATGCAGTTCTCCCATTACGCACCCGTCCCGGAAAACGTCGCAAAGGCAATCGTCGCTCCGTACTGAAACCGGAGCGAAAGGAAGGAAGAGAGGGTCGAATCCGATGGCCAAGGAAAAGTTCGAGCGCAACAAGCCCCATGTGAACGTGGGGACGATCGGTCACGTGGATCACGGGAAGACGACGTTGACGGCGGCGATCACGTCTCGTC
>DRKE01000333.1 GCA_011051925.1 Deltaproteobacteria bacterium | reverse complement strand
TCGGCGAGGAGCGTGTCAAGAAGGTGCCGGAGTGGACGCAGGAACGGGCGTATACCTCACCGATCTGGTTCACACCGGAGAGAAGGGAATGATCGCGAGAGCGGCATCGTAGGAGCGATGGAAAGAGCGACCGCGCGTCCGTGCGAACGATGCTCCCCTTCGAGACAAAGAAGCCCGACATCATGATGCGGCCTTCGCGCGGCCGATGAGATCCGATTCTTCCGGGCCTCCGGCTTGCCTGGTCGTCCTCGAGAAACGCTGCCAGACAGAGCCTCGCGCTTGCCGTTTGCCACTAGACAGGCGACTGCTAGGCTCCTCGATGGGGATGACGGGTTGAACCGCACGACCTACAGAGGGCCTCCTGTAGCAGGATCTGCCGCAGGCCTCGGGTGCCGTAGGTAGGGGTGAGCGCGATGCACTGGATGCGGACCCGGAATCTCCGATCCCGATACCCTTCTTTCGATCTCGAGTCGTCCTTTCCATGGCGCCTTTTCCTGGCGAGCCTCCTCGCCGTCGTACCACTCGGGGCAGGCCCGATTTCCGCGGGCCCCGAGACCGCGAGCTATCAGAAAACGGATGGAACGATCGTGGATCCGATTCTCGATCTGGACGGCAATCCCTATTTCTTTACCGGGGCGGATCTGGCACCCGGCGTATCGCTGCCGGGCGCGGTCCTGAACGGTGCCGCTCTGCAGGAAGCTGATCTGCGCAACGCCAATCTGAACGGTGCGGATTTCCACGCTGCAGATCTCCGAGATGCGGATCTGAGCAATGCCAATCTCGCCGGAGTCGATTTCAGCGGCGCGAACCTGAGCGGTGCCAATCTCGCCGAAGCGAGTCTTTTTCGGGCGAACCTGGCGAATGCCGTTCTCGTCAACGGCGACCTGTATCGCGCGGTTCTCTCCCAGGCCGATCTGACCGGCACCGATCTCCGTGGCGCTGACCTGCGCGGCGCATCACTGAGATCGACCGACCTGTCGAACACGAATCTGGTGAACGCATACTACTCGACATCGGGTCTGTTCCAGTACGGCACGCGTTTTCCCACGGGCTTCGATCCCGCCGCGGCCGGCATGAGGACGGGTCCCTATGTGATCAACAATGGACTCGCGCCGCCTGATCCAGAAAATGTCATCGACCGACAAGGCGCCTACTACTTCATCAACAACAGCGGGTGCAACGCGACCCTGGAGTACCCATGCCTCGCGCCGGGATCGCCGACTTCGGTCTCTGGCATGGCCGCTAGCGTCGTCGTCCACGAAACCTCGCTCTTCGACGGAACGGTCGGCACGTGGATCGAGGCCCGCGATTCGTCGACGGTTGACGTGATCCTTCAGGGCGGAGCGGGCTCCGCATCGGCCCGGGACTCCGCATCGATGACGATCGTCGGTTCGGGTCATGGCCTCGATGCGAATGCAGCCGGCGACTCGAATGTAGAAGTCTCGGGCGGAGGCTGGAGCGACGTCTATGCCAGGGAACGCGCTCACGTCGTCTTCACGGGTTCGACCGAAACCTTCGGAGACGGGGTTTTCGTATCGGATGACGCCCTGTTGGACATGTACGGATACGCCTGGCTGCTCGGCGTGTCCGGACATGCCATCATGCATCCTGGCTCCGATACGGAAGGCGGTGTCGTTGTTTCAGCAGCCGGATTGTTGGAGCAACAGGGCGGCTCGATCGGCGACAACACGGGAGCGGTCATCTCCGGCACGCTGAGAATGTCCGGAGGAGATATAGGCGAAGCGGGCGCAGTCGTGAGCGGTCATGCGGAGATCTCGGGCGGCGATGTCCACGCTCGGCCCGCACCCGCCCCGGGACCCTACGGAAGGATTCCCGGTCCGTGGGTGCTCCTTTCTGCGGGCGAGGGCCTCATCGAATTGACGGGCGGGCAACTCGGCCAGTACGTCGCCCTGGGCGCGCAGGACCAGTCGACGATTCGCGTGTTCGGTAGCGGATTCTCCGTCGATGGCATGCCTGTTCCTCTCGGCACGCTGGCCGCGAAGAGCGGTATCTTGACAGGCAGCCTGGAGTCGGGGGACCCGCTCGACAATTTCTTCGCGCATCGAGGCGCGGACTGCGATGAAGGCGTCTGTTCGGGTCGCATCGTCGTGCTGGCGCCGGGAGACGACTGGGATCTCGATGGTGCCCTGAACGAGTGGGACAACTGCGTCGACGAGCCCAACGTCAAGCAGGCGGATTCGGATGGGGACGGCATCGGCGATCGCTGCGATCATGAACTGACCGTGTGGGGGGACCCGGGACCGCTAGGCTGTTTCGATCCGCCGATCGGAAGCGGATTCGCGCCGATCAGTACCGGACTCGAAGACGGAGACACGATCGCTCGGGATCAAGTGCCCTGCGACTGTTTCGGAATCGAGCTTTCGCCCGACGCGTCGACCCGCAGCGTGAAGTTCGTGCATACCGCGCCCGATTCCACGGTCACGGAGATCTGCGAGAACAACGCTCCCCATGCGCTCGGCCTCGCGCCGGGCCAGAACGTCTGTGCCCCGGAGCTCGATCTCGACGGATTGCATACGATCGTCGCAACGCCCTATGACGCCCCCGGATGCGATCTAGGCGGTGGCAACCCGTACCCCTCGACGACGCGACAGTTCTCGATCGTCCCCGAGCCGGGTACGACGGGGATGTTGGTTGGGGGGGTCGGCGGTCTCGTTGGTTTGATGCGGTTTCGGAGGCGTCGAGAATCCGCCAGCGAACGCGGGTGAGGCGATCGCCGGTCGGCGAACTTCTCCTGACGAACCAGCGACACATGACCTCGGGGAGCTGGAAGCCACTGCCGTCCCGCGCGGCAACAAGAGGCCGCATCGTTTGCTCTACCGCCCGGAAATCCGCGAACTCCCGGACCCGCTCCCGGTCGTCCTCGACCGAGGCAGTCGGATCTCTGACTCCCACTCGCCTGATACGGGAGACGCTTACGGCGCCTTGGCATCTTCCCCGCCGTGGGCCGGCTCGAACACGAAGCCTTCATAGTCCTTGGCCGCGACCTCGGCGAGGCGCTGGTAGTAGATCGAGCCGCCCAGGTAGGCGGAGAAGTAGCGGGGCTTTCCCGGAATGTTCGCGCCCGTCCACCAGGAATCGGTGCGGGGAAAGAGGGTGGCGTTGGCGAGGGCGCTGACTTCGGCGGCCCAGGCCTCCTCGCTGGCCTCCGTGGGCTCCCCGGCGCCCAGGCCCCGTTCACGCAGATGGCGCATGAAGTGGCCGACCCAGTCCATCTGCCGCTCGGCACCGAGCGGCATGTTGTAGAACACGCCCGGCGAACCCGGACCATGGATCATGAACAGGTTGGGAAAGCCAGCGATGGTGAGGCCGAGATAGTTGTGGAATCGATCTTGCCACCTCTCCTTCAGGCTCACGCCGCCGCGTCCCCTGGGATCGAGCCTCAGCATCGAGCCGCTGATGGCATCGAAGCCGGTCGCCAGCACGAGCATGTCGATGGGGTGGTCGCCCGTTCGGGTCCGCACGCTGGAGGGGGTGAACCGCTCGATCGGGTCCTCGCGCAGGTCGATCAAGGTGACATTGTCGCGGTTGTAGGCCTCGAAGTAGCCGTTTTCGAGGATCGGGCGCTTGGTCATCACGAAGTGGTCGGGCATCAACTTCTCGGCGGTCTCGGGGTCGTGCACGATCTCGCGGATCTTGCCTCGCACGAAGTCGGCCAGCGACCGGTTGGCTTCCTCGTTGATCGCGATGTCGTAGTAGCTCTCCAGGAAGAAGCCGAATCCGCCCCGCTGCCACAACTTTTGATAGAGCGCCTCGCGCTCCTCCGGGGTGGCTTCGAGAGCCGAATGCATCTGGGTGTCGACGGGGAAGCCGCTGGGATGCGCGAGCATCTTCTCGCGGAGGGCCTCGAAGTTCTGTCTCGCCTCGCGCATCTCTTCTGGCGTGAGGGGCCGGTTGCCGGCCGGAAAGGCGTATTGCGGCGTGCGCTGGAGGACCGTCACGTGCGCCGCCTCTTTGGCAATCTCGGGAATGGCCTGGATCCCCGAGGAGCCCGTACCGAGCACGGCCACGCGCTTGCCCTCGAAGGAAACGGGCTCATGAGGCCAGCGAGCCGTGTGGTAGCACTCTCCCGCGAACTCGTTGATTCCCGGAATGTCGGGCAGGTTCGCCGTCGAGAGCGCCCCCACCGCGCAGATCAGGAACTGCGCCGAGGCGCGGTCGCCCGTGCTGGTCTCCACGGTCCAGCGCTGCGTCGCTTCGTCGTACCGGGCGTCCTGTACCCAGGTCTCGAACCGGATGTCGCGACGAAGGTCGAACCGATCGGCGACGAATTCGAGATAGGCCAGGACCGTGGACTGGTCGGACTGGGTCTCGGTCCAGTCCCATTCCTTCATGAGCTCATCCGAAAAGGTGTAGCAGTAGAAAGGACTCCCCGGCCCGTCGACCCGCGCGCCCGGGTAGCGGTTGTACCACCAGGTGCCGCCGACATCGCTCGCCCCATCGTACACGCGCACCGAAAGGCCCATCTCGCGCAGGTGGTGCAGGGCGTACATGCCGCTGACGCCCGCTCCGATAACGACCACATCGTAGTGTTCGGCGGGTCCGCTCTTTCGCGGAGCCTGATTCTCGTTCGCCATTCTCTTCTCCTTCGCGCGGCCTGCGCGCTACGCTCCTGCGCCTCATTCCCGCCCGCTTCTTCTGCGCGCCCTGTCCCGCGCGGCTTGTCTCGCGCGCTTTGTCTCGCACGCTTTGTCTCGCACGCATTCATCGAAGGGCCCCTCATTGCCAGACCCGCTCGACGGCGCCGCCGTCGCCCTCGAGGCGCCGGCATCATGGAGGATGATACCCGACGGATGGCGCTGTCCCGCACGCGACTCGCTGGCCCCGTGGCGCGGGATCGGAGACGGGTTTCGCGGGTTTCGCGCCCCCTTCCCTGCCGGCAAGGAACGGGGCGTCGGCCTCCGCGATGCTGGCAAGGTCGATCCCCCTTCCGGCCGATCGCCGCGCGAAGGAAGGCGATCGCAGCCGTCTACTCCGGCGCGTGACAGCAAGCCTCGACGTTGTTGTCGTCGGGATCCAGGACGAAGGCACCATAGTAGTCGGGGTGATAGGTCGCGCGGATGCCGGGAGCGCCATGGTCCCGACCGCCTGCCTCGATCAGCGCTTCGTAGAAGGCATCCACGGCGGCGCGATCGGGCGCGCTGAAAGCGACATGTCGCGGCCCGACCGCTTCCTTGACCTCGATCAGCCAGAAGACGGCCCGGCCACTCGGACCCCAGGCACACATCCGACGGTCCGGAAATTCCGGATCCCAACTCGCGATCATCTCGGCCTGGATCGCGTAGCCGAGCGATCCGAGCCCGGCATCGTAGAAGGCCTTCGCCGCGGGAAAATCCGTCGTGTAGGAACTGAGATGATCGATCATGTCGTGGCTTCCTCCGCAATCTCGACTCGACGGTCCGTCAGACCCAGGGACGACCGAGAGCAATCGATCTATCCTACACGGTTCCTACACGCTTCGAATGAATCGCGATCCAAGGACCGACGAAAACGGACCCCGATGTCGCCAACGATCCTCAGTCTCCATCGAAGTCCCGTGCATCAGCTCTCGAAGGGCGCCGCGCCCTCGCTGCGCCTGCTCGCGGGCCTCGGCGTCGAAGGCGACGCCCATTGCGGAGCGACCGTTCAGCATCGCTCTCGGACCGCCGTCGACCCGCACCAGCCCAACCTGCGCCAGGTCCACCTGCTCCATTCGGAGCTGCTCCGGGAACTCGAGTCCGAGGGTTTCGCGGTTGGCCCCGGGTCGATGGGCGAAAACATCCTGACCGTGGGGGTCGACCTGCTCGACCTGCCGACGGGAACGCGACTCGCGCTCGGTCACCAGGCCGTCATCGAAGTGACGGGCCTCCGCAACCCGTGCAGGCAGGTCCAACAGATCGATCCGGCCCTGCTGGCACGCCTGGCCTATCGCGACCCATCGGGAAACATCGTTCGACTCGCCGGAATCATGGCCATCGTCCTTCGAAGCGGCGAAGTCTTCACCGGCGACGCCATCGAAATCGAAATGCCCGAGGCGCCCCACCAACCGCTCGCTCCGGTGTAGGAACGGGCAAAGTACGATGCACCTTCGGACAGACCCTCGGTGCACACGATCGGGGAACGCAAGCCCGAAACGCCGCACCACGAGATCCTCCGACGTAGGCTCTGACCTGCCTTGAGGAACCGGTCCAATTGAAACGTTGGCTTCTGGCTTTTCGGGCCTTTCAGACAGAGCTCAGGTCAGGGCGACGGCCTTTGATATCTTCGGCACTCTTCCATACAGTATTTCTGCTGAACGACAGATCTGCCGAAGGGCGGACCCGGAGGATGCATGAGCGATAGACGAACAGAACTCACCGGCATTCTCGTCCTCGTCGTCGCCAGTCTTGCAGCATGCGCGAATACCCAGGGCTACCCGGGTCCCGAGCGGAAAGACGACGAGATCGCGAACATCCTCGGCGTTCTCGATATCGTTCCCGGCACGTTCAACTCGTTTGGCGTCAGTATTACGAGCATCAACGGATCAGATCACTACGAGAGTTGGTCGGCCAGAACCTACACCGTCGACCTGCTACCCGGGGAATACACGATCGGACTCATGGCGGATTGGGAGGGCGGGGGACTGCTTGTGATGGCGATCGATGCCCTGAACGACAACCATCCGCGCGAGGCGCAGCTGAGCGTTCGCGCGGGGTACACCTACTTGATCGACTTCGACCGCGAGAACGAGTTCTATCTGATGCGAGTCGTCCCACATTCGGACGTCTCCGACGCAGAGTTCCCAAGCAAGAACGATCCTGAGCGTTGCAAGATCGCGCTCACCGACATCGACCGGGACATCTGCGCAGAGGCATTGCAGATCGAACAAGAAAAATGAGCCCCCTGACAAGGAATCGAATTCGACTCGATGATGTGAGCCATATGAGCCGTGGGGTTCAGGTGCGGTTCCAGGAGGGCCTGGGGATGAGACTCCCCCGGGCTGCTCGACTCGCCGGCGGTTCATGCCATGGGCGCCACGATTGTCCGACTTGATCAGCGTGAGGCTACGACGATCCGTTTCGCCGGTCGGCCCCTCCGAGGCGCCTATCTGAAAGTTCCGTCGCAGTATTCTCGGCCCGCAATCCGAACCGTGCGATTCACCGACAGAGACAGACCTGCGCGGAGGCACATATTCGACCGCCGAAGCCGTCATGTCCGGTTCGGATTCAGAACGCCCTCTCCCCAGGACCCCGCGAATCCACGCGATTTTCCCGGTCCGGGTCCACATGCTCGGGGGAAGTCTCGGCAGCCTCTGCCCGAATGGCGGCGGGGGGAGTCGGAGGCGTACTGGTCTCATTCAGCGATTCCCTGAAAAGCAGGGAAAATACCGGGAACTCTCGTCGATTCGGGACCCTCGAACGCTATGACCTCGGAAATTTCTGCGTGATTTCGCCCGGTTGGGAATGAGTTCCCCAAGGCGCGGAACAGCGAATGTTCTCGGGGGATGAGGGAATAGCTCGACGCGAACAGGGAACCGAAGCTCCCTGATCCCACACGAACACCCATCGGGAAGAGATGCCTGTCGGGCGAAGTTCGCGAGGGGGACGGCCTCCGCCCGAATTTCACCCTCGCGCGAGTGGAGTCTCGAGGAGCGACGGCAGGAGCCTCTCCTCGTGCACGATGCGGCGCTCTCGGTCGAAGAGCTCGCGGAGGGCGGGATCCCAGGGCGTCGGGCCGGGCGAGAGACTGTCCTGCGGAAGCCGCGTTCCCTCGGCATCGGCGGCATCGAGCGCCTCGCGATAGTCGCGGGCGTTCATGCGCCAGGGCGTGAGTCCCAAGGTCATCATCCGCGCACAGATGGCGAGTCCGGGGGTGTCGAAGTCTCCGTGGTAGTAGAGCCTGGCCCCCGACTCATGGAGCTGCGCGAGAAGCAGGACCACGGCCGACGAGGGCTGCCCGTTCGTGGAAATCACGGGCGTAGACGACCGGACCTGTGCGGCCGCCTCGACGATCCGCGGATTCTCGACCACCAGCAACTTCGTTCCGGCCGCGACCTGCACGGGCTGGCACTCGAGCGCGAAGCGACTCAGATGGAGAGGGATCCCACTCGTCGTGGCCGCCGTCAACAGCGTCGCGAGACCGCACTCACTCTTGAGTGGAATACCCCAGGTGAGTGCTGGAGCCGAGGTCAGATCGAGATGCACGCCCGCCCGCTCCCAGAGACTTCGGCTCTCGTCGTCGCCGAGTTCGAAGCGCAACGCGCGCGTGACCGCAGCCTCGAGGCGGGTGCCCGCATCGAGCGCGTGGGCGGATCCAAGGATCTGCGCAGCCAGATCGACGCGACTCGTCCGCCCGGCGGGACTTTGCTCGAGCCGATCGAGTACCTGGCGGACTTGCCTGACGAGGTCACGCGCCTGTTCGGCTTCGAATCCGCGCAGGACGCCCGCGCGAATCACGTCATCGATCCATTCTTGTGTCCACGGTTCTGGCCAGGCGTCGCAGGCGTCTCGCGCCGCCGCATGTGCGCGACGTCGCCTGGCCTGATCCGCTCGGCGTGCGGCCGGCTCGTCCGAGACGGGAAAACCCAGGACGGCGATCGCAGTCGGCAGGTCGTCACCCACGTCGAGCCGCCGCAAGGCGGCTTCGAGCACTGCGAGATCGAGCATGGTGCGAGGACGGTGGTCGATCAGAGACTGAAGCGCGAGCCGCCCCACCGGCGAGAGGTCGGGAATCTGAAGTCGTCCTCGGTTGTCGACACCCGACCTTTCGAGCCGTTCGCGCACCCGCTCCCAGAGTGCGTCGAGCTCGCCCGACCCCAGCGACTCCGGGATGCTCACCAGAGGGCCGCCTGTCCATCGGGTTCGCCTTCCTCTTCGGGCTGCGCGCAGAGAAACCGCCCCGCAGCCGGAAGCAGGCGAAGCCCGAACCGCGCATCACCGGATGCGTCCACGACG
>DRKE01000332.1 GCA_011051925.1 Deltaproteobacteria bacterium | reverse complement strand
GGAGCAGGCGGACATGGATGCAGACGGCATCGGAGACCCCTGCGACCTGTGCCGCCTCGATGCCGAGAACGATGCGGATGGAGACGGGTTGTGCGGAAATCTCGACCACTGTCGACTCGACGCCGACAACGATGTCGATGGCGACGATGTCTGCGGAAACGTCGACAACTGCCCGACCGTCCCCAACACGAATCAGGAAGACTCGGACGGCAACGGAATCGGTGATGCCTGCCAGGCGTCGCCTACGTGTTCCGACGGGATCGACAATGATGGCGACGGACTGATCGACTTTCCAGCCGACCTCGGTTGCGCCGACGCTGCCGACACGACGGAAACAGATCCGTCGATCGAGTGTGATGATGGTACGGACAACGACAACGACGGTCGCGTTGATTCCAATACGAAGGGACTTCGGGACCCGGGCTGTGGGAGGTATCTCTCACTCGCGGTTTCCGAGAATCCGGAGTGCAATGATGGCATCGACAATGACGGCGACGGATTGATCGACTTCGACGGGAACTTCGGCCTCGCCGAAAAGGACCCGGAGTGCGGCGGCTTCGGTTTCGGCACGAGTGAAGCCGTTCCCGAGCCGGAACTCGCGGTGGGAATCACTCTCGGATGCCTCTTCCTGATCGAAGTGCGTCGAAGAAGATCGCTCCCGAAGGACAGATCCCAATGGAGCGATGGAGCCCGCGTCGAACCGCCCCCACGAATCACTTCCGAATCATGACCGCACGCGCCCTCCCAGGCCTGTCGCCCCCGCCGTCGACGGAAGATCCCTCATCTTCGACATCTTCGACCGATCACGCGCTCGACGGCTTCATCCACCCCCCGGCCAACCCCGGCACCGTCGTCGCGTACAGCTCGGGGTAGCCCTTCGGAAAGACCGTCTCTTCGTAGACGCCCTTCGCCTCGAGGAAGCGGTGGAAGGCGGGCAGGTTGTAGCAGGGGATGTTCGCGGCGAGATGGTGTTCGAGGTGATAGTTCACGTGGAAGGGGGCCACGAAGAGGCGCTCCCACCAGCGGACGAGCGTGGTCCGCGTGTTCTTTCGCGGATCGGGATCGAAGAGATCGGGAACGGCCCCGTGTTCGGCGACCTGTCGAAGACGCGCGATCAGCATGTAGGACGTCAGGTACGCGACGGGCCACATCAGGTAGAGCGCGCCCTCGCCGAACGAGAAGAGCACGGCGAAGAGCAGCCCGTTCATGATGAGCTGGCCGCCGATCGCGTTGCCGTTCCAGGGCGCCTTGCCGAGATCGGCCTTTCCGCGGCGCCAGGCGGCCTTCACGGCCTTCCAACCCGTCTGGCCCGTGAGGTCCCGGATCACCTTGCGTCGGAAACTCGCCGGGGAGATCGGATAGGCCTGGTAGTTGGGCAGATCGGGATCCTTCCGGGTCCCCGCAAAGGCGTGATGCTTCAGATGGCCCGCGGCATAACGCGGAAGGTCGGAGAGAACCGGATACGCGCAGAGCCACTGGCCCAGGATCGCGTTCGCCCGGGGATTCGAGAAGAGCGTCCGATGGCCGCAATCGTGCTCGAGAACCGCGAATCCGAGCTGGCGGCCGCCGAGCAGGGCGATTCCGGCGAGGATCGTGAGGGGATTCGTCCAGATCGCCACCCCCGTGAAGATGGCCGCGACGAAGGCCCAGTTGAAGACGAGATACCCGGCGGCCTTCCAGTCGTCGTGTGCCGTGAATTCCGCCAGTTCCTCGCGCGTCGCGAATTCGCTGATCTTCATGCCGAATCCTCCTTTTCCATCGCTCCCATCACTCCGTTCATTTCCTTCATTTCCTTCATTTCCTTCATGCCCTTCCGCTATCCGATCGATCCGGCCATGCCGGCTTCTGCGATCGCCGTCTCGAGACCGACGGCATCGGCCGGGCTCATGGCGAGGCCGATCGATTCGCCGGCCCATCCCTTCCAACACGCCCGTCCGATCCGGTCGTAGCGCTGCATCGCTTCCACCAGGGCCCGCCGGGCCTCCACGTCGACGATCGGCTCGGGCAGCAGCGGATCGAGCACGATCGAGCGCACGGCCTCGCCTCCCAGGACGAAGGTCTCGGCCATCGCCTCCCCGACCGGCAACGACGCAACGCGAGCCGCACTCTTCTCGAGTCCTTCGCGGATCGACGCATAACCCGCTTCGAGCGTTCGTGTGTCCCAGAGGGCCCGCGCGCGATCGTCTTGCTCGCGATCGAACGCGGCGACCTCGAAGACGAAGGGACGGGGCGAATAGCCGAGCGCCGCGAGCCGTTCGCGGAGCGAGTCCGCGCCGCCCCGGAGATTGTCCGGTCGGATACAGAGCGCGGGGGAAAGCGCCTCGAAGCCGAGCAGGCGAAGCGCCCGCGACCGCCGGCGGGCCGCCTTCCGATCGGCCCTCGGCAGCGCGCTCTCCTCGACCGCGACCCAGGATCCGTCCCAGTTGACCACTTCCTCGAGAACCGTTCGCCAGGATCGGACCTGCCGGTTCACGGGCTCGGCCGCCCGGCTCAGACGGTAGAGCCCCCGCCGATCGGACTCGACGAGGCCGCGCGCCCGCAACCGCGCCAGTGTGACCCGGACGCTGTTCTCACCGATCCCCAGGACCGCCGCCCCCCGAACGAGGGCCGCGACGGAAACGGCGAGGCGCGGCGGCAGCGTCGAAAGGAGATCGATGACGACGCGCTTGGCCGAGATGCGGGAACCGGCAGAGGACGGAATGGAGATCGGCATGACTCGATGCCAGATATTACAACATCATACCGATTCCGCAAAACGTGAAATATCGTCCTCCGGCCCCGATGGCCACCGGGACTCCGCGCCCCAGTCCGCTTGACAGGCGACCACACCGGGGGCCCCGAGCCCTGCGATTCCAGCCCGCCGCGACCGCTCTCCTGCGCCTCGGGCGCCCGAGGACCCGATCCGGCCCCCCAGCGACCGGCAGCGGCCTTGGAATCCGGTTTGCATCTCCGAAGCGGGAAGAAGCGGCAAGCGGCAAGCCGGAACAACCGGCAGACAGGACGTCGCAGCCGGAAGACGCGCTCCCCCGGAGTTCCGGCCTCCTGCGACGGAGGCGCGGAACGGAGCCGCGGGGAACGGAGCGGAGCGAGGAGATCGACCATGGCCTCGAGGATGCAGATCCACCCCTTGACCGCGTACCGCGCGATGCGCGCGCTGCGCGAGGATCCCGACGACACGGTCTCCGCCATTCGCGTCATCGCCGCGCTTTCCGGCCCGTCGACGCGACGCGCCTTCGAACGCTTCCGAGCGAGCCCTCGCGGCGCCCGCATCCTTCGCGAGAAACAGGATCTCTACGACCTGCTGACCGATCACGATCGCCTGAAGGCGATGCCGCCGGGATCGCTCGGACGGACCCTCGTCGAATGGTTCGAAGCCGAGGACATCAGCACGGCGGGACTCGCCCGGGCCAGTGAGGCAGCGCGGGATGCCGATTCCCAGGCGACGCTCGAAGGGGACGAAGAGATCTATCGCTCGCGGCTGCGCAACCTTCACGACGTGTTTCACGTCCTGACCGGCTACGACCGCGATCTCCGGGGCGAAGCGGCCGTCCTCGCCTTCACGATCGCCCAGGACGCCAATCTCGGCATCGCCTATCTCGTCTGGAACGCCCTGCGCGAACAGGGCTGGAGTTCTCCCGGCGGCATCCTGATCCGCCAGGGCTATCGCCGCGGGCGATTGGCGGAACACCTCGTCCTGCAGGACTGGGAGACGCTCTTCGAGCAGCCGATCGAGCAGGTCCGAAGACAGCTCGGCATCGGCGTGCCCCCGATCTACGAACAGGTCCGCTCCGCCCGAGCGCCCGGAGCTCCCGCCATCAGCGCCTGATCGCCGCCGACCGGGCCCTTCCCGCGCCCGGCCGCCTCGAGAAAACCGCCTCACGAAAACCGGCTCGCGGAAGCCGGCTTGCCGAAACTGGTATGGTTCCCGCACTTCGCAATGGATCCCGGGGAGCGGCGCCGCCAGATGTCCTATTTCGATCATCCCGACTTCGATGACCACGAGCACGTCTCGTATTTCGCCGATCCGGATTCGGGTCTGCGCGCGATCATCGCGATCCACAATACGGTCCTCGGTCCGGCGGGCGGCGGCTGCCGGATGTGGGACTATGCCTCGGACGAAGAAGCGCTTCGCGATGCGCTTCGCCTTTCCCGGGCCATGACCTACAAGATCGCGCTGGCCGGATTGCCCGGCGGCGGGGGAAAGACCGTGATCATCGGCGACGCGACGCGGGACAAGTCCGAGTCCCTGCTCCTCGCGATCGGCCGTGCCGTCCAACGACTCGGCGGGCGCTACATCATCGCCGAAGACGTCGGCACGACGCCCGAAGACATGGAGACGATCGCCCGGGAAACGGATTTCGTGGTCGGCCGTCCCGGGGAGAGCGGCGACACGTCGCCCGCCACGGGCTACGGCGTCTATCTCGGTCTTCGCACGGCGGTCGCGCGCAAGCTGGGCACCGACGCCCTCGAAGGCATCCGCGTCGCCGTTCAGGGGGCGGGCAACGTCGCCACGTACCTCTGTCAACACCTCCACGAGGCGGGCGCCCGGCTGGCGATCGCCGATCCGAACGAGGCGGCCGCGGGCGAGCTGGCCGAAAAGGTCGGTGCCACGATCGTGTCGCCCGAGCGGATCTACGACGAGGAATGCGATGTCTTTTCGCCCTGCGCCCTGGGCGCCGTCCTGAACGATGAAACCATTCCGCGCCTCCGCTGCTCCGTCGTCGCGGGCGGGGCGAACAACCAGCTCGCGGAGGACCGTCATGCGGAGGCCCTCGCAGCCCGGGGCATCCTCTACGCGCCCGACTACGTCCTGAATGCCGGCGGCATCATCAACGCCTATCGCGAGGCCATCCGGCTCTCCCAGGCCGATTCGCCGGGCTACGACGAGTCCTGGGCCCTCGAGCAGGTCGAACGGATCGCAGCGACCCTCGACGAGATCCTGGACATCGCCGATCGCGAGTCGATCACGCCGGATCGGGCCGCCGCCCGGAAGGTCGAAACGATCCTCGAAGAAGCGCGCTCGCGCGCGAAGCCTCAGTCGGCGACCTCGGCTCGGGCCTGACGCGTCATGATCGAATCGTAGAGGCCGGGAAGAAGACGTCTCAGCCAATACGACTGTTTCGCGACCCGACCCACCAGGAGCTGTTCGCGGCGCTTCGCGATCGCCTCCACGATCTCGCGGGCGGCGACTTCGGGCGAGAGGACCTTCCCCACGGTCGCCCGGGCGCTCCCCGGTCTCGCCGCGCCCGCGTAGGGCGATGGGGCGCCGGGCCGATCACGCTGGGTATCGATGAACGAAGGGCAGACGATGAGGACGTTCACGCCGCGATCGCGCACCTCACAGCGAAGGGTCCCGAAGAACCCCTGCAGCGCGTGTTTCGAGGCCGAGTAGGCGCAGCGTCCGTAGAGGGGCGCGAATCCGGCGACGCTCGAGAGCACGACGATCTGGCCTCGGCGTTCGAGAAGGTCGGGCAGCGCGACCTTCGTGCAGTTCACCGCGCCCGAGAAATTGACGGCCATCACCTGCTCGATCGTCTCGATCGCGACGTCCTCGACGCGACTGAAATGGGTGATGCCCGCGTTGTTGATCAGCAGATCGATGGGGCCCTCTTCCCTCCGCAGGCGGTCGAATCGCTCGGAACACGCCGCCGCGTTCGTGATGTCGAGCGCGACGCCGCGGATCCGCCCCGCCGGTTCGTCGCGTTCGAGCGCCTTCAAGGCCGCCTCGTCGATGTCGAGCGCCGAGACGCGGACGCCCCGCTCCGCGAGCTGCTGACACAACGCGCGGCCGAGCCCGCCGCCCGCTCCGGTGACGACCGCGTGTTTCGCGTCCAGGGACATGACCGACTCCTCCCGCTCGACATCAACCGGCTCGACGCGCCCGGCGCCCGGCCCCCGGTGCCCTACCCGGCCGCCTGACCCGACGCCGACGCCGACCGCGCCCCCGACGCCACCCGCGACACCCGATGGCGCCAGTAGAACTCGAAGACCTCGCGACTCGACATACGGGGCTCGTAGCCGAAGACGCTCTTCAAGCGTTCATTCGAGAGCACGGGGCGGTAGCGCAGGAAGTCGACCTGCTCGGGGCCGTATTGCGAGAGGCCCAGGGGATGCAGCAGACCGAGCGCGCCGCGAATCAGCCACGCGGGAAGCCGGATCAGGGGCTTCCCGATCCGCTCGGCGATCTCCGCCAGGGTGACGACGCCGTCGCCCGCGACGTTGTAGATTCCCGCCGGCCCCCCACGCACCGCCTCGACGAGACAGCCCACGACGTCCTGGTCCCAGATGAAGACGAAGGGCGTGGCGGCGCCCCGGATCCCGAGGACGAAGGCTCCTTCGAAGAGCGCGGAGATCTGGTTCTGGACCGTGTCGCCGAGAATGGTTCCCGGGCGGAAGACGACCTGCTCGAGCTCCGGGTGGGCCACCCGCTCCGCCGCGAGGAACGCCTCGACCTGTCGCTTGTGATCGGAATAGGCGAATTCCGGATTGCCGCGAAGCGGATCGTCTTCGCGAAGGGGCACCGGATTGTCGGCGTGATACCCGTAGGCGGCCCCGCTGCTCGTCACGATGAACCGCCGGACGCCGGCCGAGACACAGGCCTTCACGACGTTCTCGGTCCCGCCGACGTCGATCGAATGGAGGAACGCCCGCGAATCGTTCTTTCCGGGGGTCACGATCGCGGCGAGATGCACGACCGTATCGACCGCATGCTCCCGAAGCAGGTCTTCGATCCCCGGCGCACGGATGTCGCCCGATGCGTAGCGGACGCCCGGAAGTCGCTCGGCCTCGGGAACAGGGCGGAGATCCATCGAGACGAGGGTTTCGAGCTCGCCTCGCTCCGCTGCCAGTCGCGCGACGAGCTGGGATCCGAGGTAGCCGGCCCCGCCGGTCACGAGGACGGATCGCGCCGACCCCTTCCGCTCGTCTGCCGCGTTCCGTGCCGCCGCGTCTTCCGCCATCGCGTCCGGCCTCCGTCGCCGTCCGTCGCCCTCGATCGTCCTCGACCGCCCTCAGCCGCTGCCAGGTTCGAGATGCATCTGCTTGAACTCGGCCAGATGGGGCGCGAATTTGTGGATCACGCGATCGACGTCGACGTGGATCACGCTGACCCGACCGCTTTCCCGCGCGCGCTGGATCGCCGGCTCGAGTTCCTCGTTCCGACCCACCCGCTGTCCGTAGGCGCCCATGCTCTCCGCCAGCAGATCGAAGCGCGTCTCGCCGAGGTCCGTGTTGATCGTCGCCTCCGCGGGCAGCCCGCCTTCCGTGAGGGTCTTCTGGGGATCGAGGGCGATCTCCTGATTGACCTTCACCATCCCCCACTGGCGATCGCATAGCACGAGGAAGACGACGGGCAGGTCGTTGCGGACGGCGGTCTCGATCTCCTGGCAATGGAAACCCATCGCGCCGTCGCCGATGATGCAGTAGACCTCGCGCTCCGGAAATGCCACCCGTGCCGCGAGGGCCTGGCCGACCCCCGCCCCGAGCATCCCGAACTTGTAGGTCGAGAGCATCGAATGGGGCGTGCGGCTCTCGTGGAACATGTTCGCCCAGACGGCCGTATTCCCCCCATCCGCGACGAGGATGGCATCATCGCCATAGACCTCGCGGCAGACCGTCGGCACCCGGGCCGAATGGACGAATTCCGTCTCGCGATCGAGTATCCCGGCCAGGGCGCCCAGCCCCTCGCGTTTCTCGCGGGCGTATTCCTCGAGCTTCGCCTCGCGATCGCCGATCCGGGAAGAGGCCGGGCGGCTCTTCAGTTCGGCGACCAGCGCGCCCGTGAAGCTTCGGATGTCGGCGACCACGGCGAGATCGACCGGCTTGTTCCGTCCCAGGGCATCCTCCTCCAGATCGACCTGGATCAGGCGCTGTTCATCCGGACTTCGCCAATACGGCGGCTTGCCCCACCAGTCCGTCTCTCCGAAGCGGGTTCCCAGGGCGAGCACCACATCGGCTTCGTTCCGGACACGCGTATTCAGTTCGAGCAGGCTCATCGGGATCGAGAGCGGCGAGCGCTCGTCGACGACGTCTCGCGCGGACCAGCTGGTCGTGATCGGCGCCCGCAGGAGCTCGGCCAGCTCGCGCAATTCCGCCGTCGCCCGTGCATGCAGCACGCCGCTCCCCGCATGGATCATCGGCCGCTCGGCCTGCAGCAACCAGTCCGCCGCCTCACGGACCTGGATCTCGGATGCCGCGGCGCGCGCCATCGGGCGGTAGCGTTCCGGCGGCAGCAGATCGACGCCCGAATCGTCGAACTCGCCGTTCAGGAGATCCTCGGGCACGCAAAGATGAACGACGCCGGGACGGCCGGCCCAGGACTGGCGGAAGG
>DRKE01000331.1 GCA_011051925.1 Deltaproteobacteria bacterium | reverse complement strand
GTCTTCGTGGATCGTCGCGAGCGCCCGACGAAGGCATTCCCGGGCCGCATGGATCGCGTCGGGATCGATCACCGGAAGCGCCTGGGCCACGACGCGCTCGGCAGGAAGCGTGAGTGCCAGGGCACGAAGCGAACCGTCGAGATTCTCGTCGACGAGCAGCCGCCCCCAGGCCGACGCGAAGGCCGGATCGGGCTCCGGCACGCCCCCTTCTCCGGCGATCTTCGTCGCTTCGACGAGCCAATCCAGCGCCAGCCTCTGACCGGCGTCCCAGCGATTGATCGGATCCTCGTCATGGGCCATCAGGAAGGCCAGGGCCTCCCGCGACTGGTCCATCTCGAGCCGTACGGGTGCCGAGAACCCCCGCAGGATCGAGGGAACGGGCTCCCGTTCGACGTCCTCGAAGACGAAGCGCTGCTGCGACTCACGCAACTCCAGGATCCGCGTGGTCGCCCGGAGCGTCGTTCCGGCCTCGCCCTCGAGCCGGAGCGGAAGGGCCGTTCCGTCCGGCCCCAGCAATCCGACGGCAACCGGGATATGGAGCGGTTTCCGATCCCGCGCGCCGACGATCTCGAAGGCCGTCTCCGGGTAGTCCTGCGAGAGGGTCAGGACATAGCGCCGCGCGGCGGCGTCGTATTCGCCCGAAGCCGTCAGCCGCGGCGTGCCCGCCTGGGAATACCAGCGTTCGAACTGGGACAGATCGCGCCCGTTCGCGTCCGCCATGGCATGCCGGAAATCGTCACAGGTCACGGCCTGCCCGTCGTGACGGTCGAAATAGAGATCCATGCCCTTTCGAAAGCCGTCCTCTCCGAGCAGCGTCGCGTACATCCGGACGACTTCGGCCCCCTTCTCATAGACCGTCGCCGTGTAGAAGTTGTCCATCGAGATATAGGATTCGGGCCGGATCGGGTGGGCCATCGGCCCCTCGTCCTCCGGGAATTGACGGGCCCGAAGCTGCTTGATGCCCTGGATCCGACAGACGGGCTGCGAAATCATGTCCTCGCTGAAACGCTGGTCGCGATAGACGGTCAACCCCTCCTTCAATGTCAGCTGGAACCAGTCTCGACAGGTCACGCGATTGCCCGTCCAGTTGTGGAAATACTCGTGCGCGATGACCGATTCGATCCCTTCGTAGTCATCGTCCGTCGCCGTCTCCGGAAGAGCGAGGACGTATTTCGAATTGAAGATGTTGAGCCCCTTGTTCTCCATCGCCCCCATGTTGAAGTCGCCCACGGCGACGATCATGTAGACGTCGAGATCGTATTCCCGGCCGAAGCGCTCCTCATCCCATCTCATCGCCCGCTGGAGTGATCGCAACGCATGGTCGCAACGGTCGATGTTCTGGGGCTCCACCCAGATTTCGAGCGCGACGTCTCGCCCGGATTGCGTGGTGAAGCTTCCCCGATGGCAGCGGAGATCCCCGGCGACGAGGGCGAAGAGGTAGCTCGGCTTGGGAAAGGGGTCCCGCCAGGTGACCCGATGGCGTCCCCCCTCGAGTTCGATCTCCTCGATCCGGTTCCCGTTCGAAAGCAGGACCGGATAGCGCTCCCGGTCCGCTTCGATCGAGACCGAATAACAGGCCATGACGTCCGGGCGATCGAGGAAATAGGTGATGCGACGAAAGCCCATGGCTTCGCATTGCGTGCAGAAGTTCCCACTGCTCTTGTAGAGCCCCGAGAGCCGGGTATTCGTTTCGGGATGGATCGCGACCACCGTCCGGAGTTCGAAACGGGCCGGCGGTGCCGGGATCACGAGCCGGTCTTCTTCCAGCCGGTACCCGGAGCCGTCGAGAGGTCGGCCGTCGATCCCGATCTCGAGCAGCTCCAGTTCCTCGCCCGCGAGAACGAGAGGTGCATCCGGATCGGCCGCGTCCGAGCGGCGATGGATGGCCAGCCGGGCCTCGACCCGCGTCTGCTCCTCGTTCAGATCGAAGGCGAGATCGACCCGGTCGATCAGGTAGTCCGGCGGCCGATAGTCTCGCCGCAGAACGGGTTTCGGCTTCGAGTCACTCATCGGCAGGTGCCCCCGGGTCCAATTGGCGAGGCAAAGTAGGAATTGGCGAATCCGACTGCAAGGCACTAGCTTGCAGACACGCTCGCGGAAATCCACGGCCGGGTCCGGCACCGCCCGGCCCTGCGGCGTTCATCCGCTCACGGGACCGGCATGAATTCGATCCGCCCGCTTCGACTCGTCCTCGCGATCTTCCTGGGTGCCCTTCTCGCGAGCGGCTGCGGAGGCCGCGGCCCCGGCTCGGCATCGTCGCGACCCGTGCTCCGGGTGGGCGTATCGCCGACCTACCCCCCGGTGATCTTCGAGGACCAGGGCGAGATCCGGGGTATCGAAGCCGACTTCGCCCGGAGACTGGGCGACGCGCTCGGCCGCAGGATCGTCTTCGAGGTCCATCCCTTCCCCGATCTGATCGACACCCTGCTGCGAGGCGAGATCGACGTCATCATGAGCGGGATGTCGATCACACCCGAACGTCGCCAGCGTGTCCGGTTCACGGAGCCGTACATGACGGTGGGGCAGCTCCTGTTGATCCGCTCGAGCGATATCGCCCGCCTCGGTCGAAGCCAGCTGATCCGCCGCAAGGGCGCACGGATCGGCTATGAACGCGGAACCAGCGGAGAGCGATTCGTCGCCGACCAGCTGCCACGGGCGACGAGTTTCGCCTTCGACAGCGTCGATGAGGGGATCCGCAGTCTGCGGGCAGGACGCATCGACTATTTCATCCACGACGCGCCGACCGTCTGGCGTCTGGCGGGAGATCCGTCGTCTCGCGACCTGCAGGGACTCTATCAACCGCTCACCCGGGAGGAACTCGCATGGGCCGTCCGACCGGACGATGCGAAGCTCTGGAGCCTCCTCGATGCGACCCTGGCCCACTGGAAGCGCGAAGGCCTGATCGAACCGATCATCGACCGCTGGATTCCCGTCCGCGTCACCGTCCACTGAGCATCCGTGACGCAGCACGTCACGCCGCCTATCGCATCGCCATGGCCTGGAGCGTGAGCGCGCGGATCACGCCCGCGGTCGGATGGCGCTTGCGGGCCGCTTCGAGGAGCGCCATCGCCTCCGATCCCCTCCGGCTCTCGAGCAGGATCTCGGCGGCACCCACCCAGGCCTCCAGCGTCTCGGGAACGACCTGGACCGCTTCGCGATAGAGCGCGAGAGCCGCCTTCCGGTCGCCGGACCAGCGCAAGCGATCGGCTTCGGCGATGAGCGTCCGGCCGAGCAGCGGGTCGAGCCCCCGGCGCCCGGGTTCGAGCCGGGCGAGGGCGCGAACCGAGGCGAGCGCCTCGCGGCTCTTCCCGCGCGCGAGGCGATCCACCGTCGCCGCCTCCAACGCCTCGCCCCAGGTCGGCCGCGCATTCCCGACGAAGAAATCACGATCGACCTTCGAGAGCCGCGCGAGACTCCGGAGTGCAGCCTCGGGATCGCGCCCCGCCAATTCGGCTCGCGCGCGTCCCAGCCACGCCCGGGCGGAACGCCCATCCAGGCGCAGGGCCTCGGCAAAATGATCCCGGGCTTCGCGCCAATCGCCGGCCGCGAGCGCCGCCTCGCCCCTTTCGACGGGCGTCGGCGGTGGTCCGCTCGCACAGCCCGCGGCGAGCAGGGCGGATCCGACGAAGAATGCCAGCAGGAAGCGTCTCGGCATCGCGGAAGTCCTTTCGGGCCGTCTTCGGCACTCCCCGGATCCATCGGCGCCGGCGCTTTCCGTCTTGAGGCGAGGACCGGGCGGGTCATTCCCGGTGGGGAAGCTCCATGATGGCCCCGTCCCCTTCGAGGAGACGCTCGAAGATGCGCACCATGATCTCGACTTCGCCGATCGGAACGAATTCCCGGGACGTGTGTGCGACGTCGATCGAGCCCGGCCCGAGGACGACACCGGGGATCCCCGCACGCTCGAACACGCCGGCATCGGTCCCGAAAGCCACCTGCCCGCAGTCGGGAGAGAGCCCGACCGATTCGAGCGCTTCCGCAGTCGTCAGCGTTGCCATCGAGTCGGAGGCCGTTTCGAGCGGCGGCTTCTCCTCCGTGCAGGACTCCACGAAGACATCGGCCGAAAGCCCGGCGGCCTCGAGGCTTGCCTCGATCTGGCTCCGGACCGTCTCGGGGCTCTCGCCCGGAATTGTTCTCCGATCGATCCAGATCCGGGCTTCATCCGGAACGATATTCGGCGCCTGGCCACCTTCGATCAGGCCGACGGAAAGGGTCGGAGGGCCGAGTCGGGGATGAGGCCGTTCGCGCAGGATCGAAGCACCGGCCTCGATTCCGAGGATCGCCCGTGCCAGCAGCACGATCGCGTTGCGACCCGCTCCGGGATCCGAGCTATGACACGCCCGTCCCCGCGCGGCGACCCGGGCATGGACGACGCCCTTGTGGGCATTGATCAGCCGCAGGTCCGTCGGTTCGGTGGCGAGCACCCAGTCGGGGCGATGCTCTCCGAGATGGGCCAGGACATCGGTGACGCCCAGACTCCCGAGTTCCTCGTCCGCTTCGCCGACGACGATCAGGTTCCGGCCGAGCCGGCCCCGCTCGAGAACCCGCTCGAGGGCTTCCAGGAGGGCCGCCATCCCGGCCTTCGTATCGCACGAGCCACGACCCAGCAGGCGATCGCCTTCGATCACGGGATCGAAGGGATCGATCTCCATTCCGTCCACGGGCACGGTATCGAGATGGCTCGCGACGAGCAGCGTGTCCGCGTCCTTCGAAACCGAGGCCTCGGCGACGACACTGATCCGTCCGGATCGACCGACGAGGGCGGCATCCATCCCCAATCGGGAAAGCACGGCGGCGACGTGTTCGGCCATCGCCTGCTCCCCGACGATCTCCGCAGGCAGATCGTCCCGCCCCATCGGGTTGACCGAGGGGATCGCGACGAGATCGCGAAGATGCCGAATGCTCGTGGCGAGTCCGGTCATGAGACCCCTGGACGGGTCGATTCGTGGACGCACCGACCCTCGCATGGCAGAGAGGGCCACCGAGTCTACCGGCGGTGGGCGGCCACGTCCAAAGCATGTCAAGATGGCCGCCCCCGACACCCCACCGCGAACGGGACGACACCCGAGGCCGCCTTCCACGGAGACGAGATCCATGCAGCCGGGCGCCCTGCTGATGCTCACGAGTGCCTTCGCATTCAGCGTCATGACGGTCTTCGTGAAGCTCGCCGGCGAGCGGCTGCCGAGCCAGGAGATCGTCTTCGCCCGGGCACTCCTCAGTCTCGTTCTCAGCGGGTCCCTCCTTCGCCGCGCCGGTGTCTCGCCCTGGGGCCGGAATCGCCGCCTGCTCTGGCTGCGAGGCACGCTCGGCTTCGCGGGACTCTCCTGTGTGTATGCGGCGCTCACGCATCTGCCCCTGGCCGAAGCGACCGTCCTCCAATATCTGCACCCGTCGATCACGGCGATCCTGGCGGGCTGCTTCCTCGGCGAAGCCCTGACGCGGCGTCTCGCCTTCGCGACTGCGTCGAGTCTGCTCGGTGTCCTGCTCGTCGCCCATCCCGAATCGGTCTTCGGCGACTCGGGTGCCCCCCTCGACCCGCTCTGGGTCGGGGTGGCCATCGCCGGGGCCAGCTTCAGCGCCGCCGCCTACGTCGTCGTCCGTCGCCTCGCGCGCGAGGAGAACGCCCTCGTCATCGTCTTCTATTTCCCCCTCGTCACCGTCCCGCTGGCGATCCCGGCGATGGTCCCGGTCTTCGTCTGGCCCTCCGTGCCCGACTGGTGGCTTCTGTTGGGCGTCGGGATCGCCACCCAGATCGGACAGGTCAGCCTGACCCGTGGCCTGGCCCGCCTGCGTGCAGGCCCCGGCACGGCCCTGTCGTATCTGCAGGTCCTTTTTGCCGCGTGCTGGGGTTTCCTGGTTTTCGGCGAACGACCGGATCGATGGACCTGGCTGGGGGGTGGAGCGATTCTCGCGAGCGCGATCTGGATCGCATGGAATCCGATCCGGGCAGAGGCACCCGCTTCGCCCCCTCCCGACACGTCCGGTTCCCGGCACCCCGTCTCATCCGATCCCGAATGAAGGGCACCAGCGGGGCCCGGGTGAATCAGATCGGACCCCGAACGCTCGGTTCGGCGTCCGGTTCGCGCGACATCATCGCCGTAGGCCAGCCGCCCGCGCTTTCGGCGAGCAGGCTTCGCACCCTCTCCAGCAGATCCCCGAATCGGAACGATCGCGCGACGAAGGCCCCTGCCCCGGCCTCGATCGCCCGGGCGCGGCCCTCCTCGTCGAAGGACGAGGACCAGATCACCACGGGAATTCCCGCCGTCCCCGGCTCCCGCCGCAATCGCCGGCACAGGTCGTCTCCAGCCAGCCCGGGCAGATCGAGATCGAGCAGGATCAGGTCCGGCGCATCCTCGACCGCGCGTTGCAGTCCCGCCAGGCCATCCCGGGACTCGATGACCTCATGGGCTTCGCCTTCGAGCAGCGACCGGGCGATCTCACGGAAATCGGCGTTTCCATCCACGACGAGAATTCGAGCCATGCCGGGCCTCCTACCGAGAGGGCTTTC
>DRKE01000330.1 GCA_011051925.1 Deltaproteobacteria bacterium | reverse complement strand
GTGGTGGACACATCGACGGGGACGGTCGTCCAGCGAATGGACTACGACGAGTTCGGGAACGTCATGCAGGACACGAACCCCGGCTTCCAGCCCTTCGGGTTCGCAGGCGGGATCCATGACCGGGACACGGGCCTCGTCCGGTTCGGGGCCCGGGACTACATCAGGCTGGGCAAGTGGCAGGCCCGTGTTCCGAAACGTTCTGCGTGGATCGGGACTTTGATGATCTTGCCGGGACGTGGATGGGAGAGGTGGCTACCAAACCATCATCCGGACGTGTTTCGCGCGTACGCAAGGTTCCTGAAGATCTACGACGACTGTGTCTTCGCTGGACCGATCCTGCTGATCGTACTCGGAGTAGGTCTTTCCATGACTCGCTGATGTCCCGGTCCGCCTAATACGCCAGGTGGAGCGTTCTTCCAGGCGACAGCGCGTGCGTCTGGGGCAATCGACTAACGCGGTCGGATGGCAGGAATCGGGTGAATGAATAGAATTGGATCGACTGTACTCTCCATTGGGCCCCGCTCGCTTCGATAGCGTCTATTATTCTTCTTGGAAGCGGCGACACGATTTCCTATATCGTCATCGGAATCTGCGCGACGGCGTCAATTATCTGCTTTGCCCAGACAGCCTCGCCGACGAGTGTGAGTTGGCACTCGAGTGAGGGAATGTCGAAAAGTTCAATGATTCCGCGGCGAACCGGTCCTGAAAACCGACACGTGTCAGCGCTCGCCGTCGTTCTTCTACGCAGCGGCCCCCAGATTTTCTCGAATGATCCTAGGGTGACGCGCGGCGATTCGGAGTAGTGCAATCGCAGGACCTTCCGGTTTGCGCCGTCCCTGTTCCCAGTTTCGTAGGGTATGAACGCTGATCTCGATTGCCCGAGCGAATTCGGTCTGTGTGAGCCCTACGAACGCGCGGAGCGCGGCAATGTCCTCACCTGATTCAAATTTTCCTTGCATCAGCCGCCTGCGCACGCGAACTGGGATTGCCCTCTGGAGTTGTTCTTCTGTGAGTTCGGGGATTTCAGTCATCGATATCGATCCATATACGAGCGATACAGGGACTGCTCGTTCTTGTTGGCCAGTCGGGCGCCGATGATTCGAATGATGTCGCCTTCTTTCTCGGTGTAAATGACTACGATGAGCCCGCGCACGATCGGGCCGATTGCGATGAAACGATCTTCGAAATCAGAATGCTCGCTGTCGAAGATTTCGAGATAGTTGACTTTCGACTCGAAGAGCCGGCAGGCTTCTTCGAACGAGACCCCGTGCTTCTGCTCATTGATGAGGTTCTTCCGGTCGTCCCACTCGAAGTTCACCGAGGGATCATAAATCATTGGACGACTAAGTCAATGGCTTATATGCAAGTACTCGACTGCTCGAAATCGTCCGCGAAACCGACGACTCACATCACGCGTGATAGGGCCATGATCAGGTAGATAGAGGAACGCAGCTGCGGCATCCTTCGAGAGGATGTTTCTCACCCGACCTGGATGGGCGAAACGCCGGTCTCGGCGGACACATTCCGGCGTTTCGCTCGCACTGGGACGAGTCCCCCGGAACCAATGTCTTCGGGACGCCGGATCGGGTCTTCAAACTCCACAAGTGCGTGGGGCGCGGGGCTCTCGGGTACCTGCTCGAAGACGAAGATGTCGTAGCGAGGCCGCGTTCGAGCTGGGAAACCAGCTCTTCTGGACCATGCGGGCTCCATCGACATTGACGAGGCGATCTTCTTCTTGAGGATGAAACGGCGACATCTGGGGCGGCGAGCCGGCCGCTTCGAAGTCAACCACCGCCAGCGGGAATCACGTCGACCGCCCTCTGACGCAGCCAGTGATCCGCCAGACAAAGACAGACCATCGCCTCCACCATCGGGACCGCGCGCGGCAGCACGCAGGGATCGTGGCGCCCGCCGGCTTCGAGCTGGACGGCCTCGCCCCGGCTGTTCACGGTCTGCTGCGCGATCCGGACCGTCGCGGTCGGCTTGAAGGCGACGCGAAGGGTGATCGGTTCGCCGTTGCTGATGCCGCCCTGGATGCCGCCCGAGCGGTTCGAGGTCGTCCGGGTGCGGCCCTCGGCGTCGGTCACGAAGGGATCGTTGTGTTCGCTGCCGGTCATCTCCGTTCCGCCGAAACCCGACCCGACCTCGAAGCCCTTGGCGGCGGGAAGCGACATCAACCCCTTCGCGAGTTCCGCTTCGAGTTTGTCGAAGACGGGATCGCCGAGGCCGGCCGGGACGCCCCGGGCCACGCATTCGACGACGCCGCCGACCGAATCGCCCCGGCGACGCATGCCGTCGATCAGCTCGTACATGCGCGCCGCGGCATCGGCGTCGGGACAGCGCACCTCGTTCGCGTCGATCTCGGCCAGGGTCACGGTCTCGGGATCGACCTTCGCATCGATCGCCTGGACGCGGCGGACCCAGGCGAGGACCTCGATGCCCGCGACCTCGCGAAGCAGCTTCCGGGCGATCGCCCCCGCCGCGACCCGCCCGATCGTTTCCCGGGCGCTCGCGCGGCCGCCGCCCTGCCAGTTGCGGATTCCGTACTTCGCTTCGGTCGTGAAGTCGGCATGGGAGGGGCGGTAGACGTCCTTCATGTCCTCGTAGGCGCTGGGGCGGGCGTCCTTGTTCCGGACGACGATGCCGATCGGGGTGCCGAGGGTACGGCCCTCGAAGACGCCCGAAAGGATCTCGGCGCGGTCGGCTTCGTTCCGCGGGGTCGTCAACACGCTCTGGCCGGGTCGGCGGCGGTCCAGATCGCGTTGGATCTCGGAAACGTCGAGGGGCAGTCGCGGCGGGCAGCCCTCGACCACGACGCCGACCCCACCGCCGTGGGACTCGCCGAAGGTCGAGATCCGAAAAAGCCGTCCGTAGATGCTGCCCATGCCTGGGTCGACTCCGGGTGCGCCCTGGCCGGGCGGCGCTGGGATCGCGATCGAGAGACGCGATCGGGACAAATGAACGGGGCCGAGGGTACCGCTTGTCGCGCTCGATCGCCGAAGTGCAGGGAAACCCCGAGAGTGTCTCCGGATTGGACCGCACGGTGTCGGGTGAACCTTCTTCCAGCCGCAGTGGAATCGTCCGGCAGCACTAAAGCCCGGAGCACGCAACGACGACATGGTTTACCAGGGGACGGCTCCAGTGAACGGGGCCGGAGGAGTCGGGCAGGATGCCGACGGGACACGTCGAGAAGATCGCGGAGTCGAACGGGACGATGTCCCCGCAACCGGGCGGGTCTTTCCGATCCGAACGCAGACCGGAGACCCGCTCGGACCTCTTCGGGACCCGGACCCGGGAACTCGCCCGGACCCTCCTCGAGAGTCCTGGTTCCGACCAGGACCAGGCCGTGAAAAAGGCGCTTCGGGTGATCGGCCCGGGCCTGCGGGCGGACCGGGTCGATTTCCATCTCTTCGATCCGGAAGCCCGGGACGCGCTGCGGCTCGCCGGGAGCTGGTTGGCCTCATCGCCGGATGCGGCCGAGGCGGATTCCCTTCCGGCGCTCGATCTCGAAGCGCTTGCGAAGCGGCTTTCCGAGACGCCCGACGGATCGGAGCCGCTCTCTCCGGGGCTGTTGGAGCGGCTTCTCGCTGGGGAGGTCGTCCGGTCCGGGGTGTCCCGTCCTCTCGACGGCCGCCTGACGGAGGCCCTTCCGAAGGCGGTCGTCGCGCCGATCTGGTCCGCGGCCCGAACGATCCTGCTCGTGCCCTGCGTCGGGCCGGGGGCCTCGGGCTCGAAGGCGTTGCTCGGGCTTTTCGTCGTCCAGGCGGGTCTCGCCGCGGCCGCCTGGTCCGAGGGCTCGATCGAGCAGGCGCGGCTCGTGGGTACGCTCGTGGCCGGTGCCCTCGAACGCCATCGCCTCCATCGGGAAGTGGCACGCCTGCGTGAGCGCCGGGAGCGCGACGAAGGACTCGAGATCCTGGGGCGGGTCGCGGGCTCCGTCGCCCATGACTTCAACAATGTCCTGACCGCCATTCTCGGGTACGCGGAGCTGCTCGAACTCGATCTGGAAGAACGGGGCGCCGAGGCGCCGGAGCTCGGGGAGATCCGCGATGCCGCCCTGCGGGCTTCGGAACTGGTCGAGCAGGTGCTCTGCCTCGGCCGGACCGCCGGAAGCGATCCGCGGCCTCTCGATCTCGCGGATTTCCTCGCCCGGCTCGAGGGCATGATCCAGCGGATCGTGGGGGAGGAGATCGTCGTGGGCCTCGACCTGGCGCCCGGGCTCGATCCGGTTGAAGTCGATCCGATCCGCCTCGAACGCGCCGTCCTGAATCTCGCCTCGAACGCGCGAGCGGCGATCGAGCAGAAGGGGCGGGGCTCGGGGCGTTTCACGCTCTCGACCCGCATGGTCGATGTCGGAGCAGATGGGTCCGGGACACCCGGGAAGGCCGTCCGGGTCGGGGAGACGACCGGCTCCGGGCCGGCCTCGAAGAAGCTGGCGGCGGGTCGCTACGTCCGCCTGACGGCGCGGGACGACGGTTGCGGAATCCGGCCGGAGGTCCGGGATCGGATCTTCGAAGCCTTCTTCACGACCCGTTCGGAGCAGGGCGGAACGGGGCTCGGGCTGGCTTCGGTCCTCGATTTCGTCGAATCCATGGGCGGGGCGGTCCGGGTCGAGAGTCCGCCGCGAAAGGGAACGGCCTTCCATCTCTACCTTCCGGTTCGCATTCCGGCCGCTGTCCCGACCGGCCCTCCGGATCCGCTCTCCGACTGACGACACCCTCGCGCGGGGCCCGGGGCGGGCCACGCAAAGGCCACTCGGGGTTTTTCGAGGGGACCCGACCGTTCGGCCCCTCGCGTCGGGCAGGCGTCGCGCCGGGTTCGTCTCCCCGCTCTTCTTCCCGCCATCCGATCGGTTACGTTTCCGGGCAACGCCCGCCCGAGGAGGTTGGATGCGCGAGTGGCTCTACGATGTGTTTCGCGAACGTCCCTGGTGGATGAGCGCGATC
>DRKE01000329.1 GCA_011051925.1 Deltaproteobacteria bacterium | reverse complement strand
CGACGAGCAGTCCCTGGATCAACGACACCCAGACGAAATCCTGGACCTGATCCCGGCAGATTCCGCAGACCGGAATCCCGAAGAGCCGGACCGCCGTCTGCATTCGGCAGTAGAGACATCGCCATGGCCTGTCTGGGACGGGTTCATCGGACACAACCTTCACCTCCGCATTTGAATGCCCGAGCCGCGACCTCGATCGGAATCCGTCTCCGGATCGTCGACCGAAGCGATGTTCATCGCAACCCGTCGGGACCCATCGATCGCCTAGATCTCCACGCGGCGGAGTCGGAGCGAGTTCGCGATGACCGAGAAGGAACTCATGCTCATCGCGGCGGCCGCGATCATCGGACTGAGCAGGATGCCGAAGAACGGATACAGGATACCCGCCGCCACGGGGACACCGACCGTGTTGTAGACGAAGGCGAAGAAGAGGTTCTGACGGATGTTCCGCATGGTGAGCCGGCTGAGGCGCCGGGCACGCAGGATGCCCCGAAGATCTCCGCGAACGAGCGTGACACCGGCACTCTCCATCGCGACGTCCGTGCCGGTCCCCATCGCGATCCCGACATGCGCCTGGGCGAGCGCGGGGGCATCGTTCACGCCATCACCGGCCATCGCGACGATGCGCCCCTCTTCCTGCAGGCGTCGAACGGCATCCGCCTTCTGATCCGGGAGGACATCCGCAAGCACTTCGTCGAGTCCGAGCTGCTTCGCGACCGCCTGGGCCGTCGTCGGATTGTCACCCGTCAACATCACGACGCGAAGCCCTTCCTCGTGAAGTCCCTCGATCGCCTGCCGGGTCGACGCCTTGATCGGATCGGCGACCCCCACGAGGCCGACGAGCCGCCCGTCCCGGGAGAGGAACATCACCGTCTGGGCATCGCTTCTCATCGCCTCGGCCGTTTCGACGAGCGGACCGACGTCGACACCCAGCTCTTCCATCAACTTGCGGTTTCCGATCCCCACGAGATGGCCGTCGATCTCTCCGACGACACCCCGTCCGGTCCGTGAGTCGAAGTTCGCGACATCCAGCGGGTCTACTCCGCGTTCGGTCGCGCCGTCGAGGACGGCTTGTGCCAGCGGGTGTTCGCTCGAACGCTCCAGCGAAGCCGCGATCCGAAGGACCTCGGCTTCCTCGTATCCCTCGGCCGCGACGACACGGACGAGCTTCGGCTTCCCTTCCGTGAGCGTCCCCGTCTTGTCGACCACGATCGTATCGACATCGCGCAGGAGTTCGATCGCCTCTGCGTTCCGGAACAGCACGCCGACCGTCGCCGCCTTGCCCGTCGCGACCATGATCGACATCGGTGTCGCGAGCCCCAGGGCACAGGGGCAGGCGATGATCAGGACCGCGACGGCGTTGATGAGGGCATAGCCCATACTCGGCGCGGGTCCGTAGATCGCCCAGGCGACGAAGGTCACGACCGAAACGAGCAGGACGGCTGGAACGAAATAACTCGCCGCGACGTCCGCCATCCGCTGGATCGGGGCACGACTGCGCTGGGCCTCCGCGACCATCCGGACGATCTGGGCCAGGAGAGTCTCGGAACCGACCCGCTCGGCACGGATCAAGAGCGTACCCGTCCCGTTCACCGTCGCGCCGGTCACGAAATCCCCCTCCTCCTTCGCGACGGGAATCGGCTCTCCCGTGATCATCGACTCGTCGACCGTGCTCCGCCCTTCCAGGACGATGCCATCGACCGGGATCTTCTCGCCCGGACGCACGCGCAGCCGATCGCCGACCTGGACCGTTTCGAGCGGAACGTCCTCTTCGGAGCCATCTTCGTTCACGCGACGCGCCGTCTTGGGCGCGAGCCCGAGAAGGGAACGGATCGCCGCCCCGGTCTGACTTCGCGCGCGCAGTTCGAGAACCTGTCCGAGCAGGACGAGGGTGACGATGACCGCTGCGGCCTCGAAATAGACCGCCACCGTTCCATCGGGACGACGGAAGGAGTCGGGAAAGATGCCCGGCAGGGCGACCGCGAAGACGCTGTAGATCCAGGCCGCCCCCGTCCCGATCGCGACCAGGGTGAACATGTTGAGATGCCGGGTTCGGAGCGAGGCCCAGCCCCGCTCGAGGAAGGGCCAGCCACCCCACAAGACGACCGGCGTCCCGAGAACGGCCTGGATCCAGGCCAGCGTCCTGGGAGCGAACGCTTCGCCCAGCGGATTCCCCGGCAGCATCTCGCCCATCGCGATTCCGAAGACGGGCAGGGTCAGCACGAGGCTGATCCAGAATCGACGCGTCATGTCGACGAGTTCCGGATTCTCCTCGTCGCCCATTTCGAGCGGGTCCATGGGCTCGAGCGCCATCCCGCAGATCGGACAGGAATCCGGACCCTCCCGGATGATCTCGGGATGCATCGGGCAGGTGTAGCGCGTACCCGCCGGAACCGACGCCGCAGGAACCGGCTCGTCCGGCGGATTCAGGATGGCCTCGGGATCGGCTCGAAAACGCGCCAGACAGCGATCGGAACAGAAATGATAGGTGACCCCCCGATGAGCGTGGCTTCGGGGACCGTTCGGGTCCACCGACATGCCACAGACCGGATCCTGAGCCGTCTTCTCCGTTGCCGTCATCTCTGGTCGCCTCCTCGGGCTGGGATGAGCATAGTGATGATCATCGCGAATGTGAACGCATGATCGATCCGGCAACGAGGTCGGTCATCCGGGAATTGGTTCGACGCGACACGGAGTCCCGTTGTAGACGGGCATCCCTGAAAAGCGATCGAGATTCCGATCCGAGTGGAGATGATTCACGTTGACCCCCGGATGGCGTCGACTCGCCCTGGTTCCGGTGTCGTAGACATGGCCGAAGAATTGATGGATCACGACGACGCCGGGACGGACGTCGGGTGACGACCTCACCTCGATCTCGACCGAGCCGACCTCACTGCTCACGCGGGCGAGCTGCCCCTCCTGGATCCCTAGGCGCTCGGCATCTTCCGGATTCAACGTGGCCCAGTTGCCCCCGAGCCGATCCGCCAGACGGTCGATATGATGGGTCCAGGAGTTGTAGCCAGCAAGTCGTCGGGCGCCGGAAATCAAGGCGAACGGAAAGCGTCCCGTCGGTTCGCTCTCATTCGCGACCGCCGTCCGTAGACCCTCGACGAACTCGGGTGGCGACAGGTGAAGCCGGCCGTCCTTCGTACGGATGCTCTCCCGGAAGAACCGACCGAACTCGATCTCGCCGAGCTCGATCCCTAGATCCGCCCGTTTGAGCCTCCCCAACCGGATTCTTCCCATCAGGAGATATCGATAGAGCATCGATTCCCCGAATTCGAAACCCAGGCTTTCGATCGCACGAGCGATCCGATCGATCCATGGGTCGTTCAGGAAGGAGACGCCCGAAGCGCGAGAAAGGTCCTTGATGATCTTCCATTCGCTTCGCGTCTCTCCTCGCGGCTCGATCAGCTTGGGTTTCCATTCGAGAAAGGGCCGCGGTTCGAAATTCGAGGTGAGGAAATGCAGCCCGCCCTTTTCGTAGAGCGTCGCTGCGGGCAGAACATAGTCCGCGAAAGAACACGTATCGGATGGAAGGATGTCGATACAGACGAGCAGATCGAGTCTCCGCAGAGCGGCCTCGATCTTCCGCGTATCCGGAAAGGTGATGACCGGATTCCCGGCAACGACGATGAGCGCCCGTATGCGATCCGGATCGTCCGAGAGCACGTCGTCTGCGAAAACCGAGGCGGGCGGCCCCCCGAAGATCTGGGGATAGCCACCGATACGGGAGTCCGCCGGATTCCGACGTGCACCCATCTGTTCGATCAACGAAGGGATGTCGAAGGCCCCCGGATTGAAGTAGACGCCTCCGGGTCGGTCGATGTTTCCCGTGATCGAGTTCAGTGTCATCACGGCCCATTCGGTCAGCGTCGCGTTGAAGCTCGTCTGCACGCCGACCCGAGTCGTGGCGAACGCACCATCTGCCTCCGCGAAGGCCTCCGCCGTTCGCTCGATCACGTTTCGGGGAATGCCGGTCCGTTCTGCAGCCCAGTCCGGGTCGACCTCCTTGGAGACGTCCCGCCATGGATCCACGCCGTCCGTGTGTCGCCGTACGAACTCGTCGTCATAGAGACCTCTCTCCAGGATCCTGCGGATCATGGCTACGAGCAGGAAGAGATCCGTACCCGGGCGGATCGGAAGGTGTTCGTCGGCGATTCGAACCGTCTCCGTGCGGCGTGGATCGACGACGACGACCCTTCCGCCCCGTTTGCGAATCCCACGCAGTGCCCCGCCGACATGAGGTCGGCGTTGAAGAAGCGTCATCCCCTGGGTGACGAGCGGATTCGTTCCGAGCAACAGCGCGAATCTCGCACGCTCGGCGTCGGGCTGGAGAATCAGGTTCTCGTTTCCGAGCACGCGCTCGGCAACGGCACCGCGATCCGTGTATTCCAGGGACAATACGTTGAACGAATTCGGCGATCCGAAGGCGTGACAGAACGTGTTGGCCAGGGTGATCGACACGCTATCCGCTGCGTTCCCCCAATAAGTGGCTATGGAAGTCGGGCCATGCTCGTCGCGGATCTTTCGCAGCTTCTCTCCGATCTGCCGCGTTGCGTCCGACCATTCGATCCGCCCGAGCCCTTCCTCGGTCCGCTTCAGGGGATGCAGGAGGCGTTCTTCATGATTCACGTAGTCGGGCACGTGCATGCCCTTGATGCAGGCGTAGCCCTTCGTGATCGGATGATCGGGATTCGGGCGGATGCTCGTCAGCCGTCCCTCCTCGACGCCGATCTCGACGCCGCAAAAGGGTTCACACGCTCCGATCTTGCAGGTCGTTCGATGGGATCTCACGATGTCCTCCAGCACCCCGATTCCATGCCTCTCCGGCCACCCGAATCATCGACCCGGAGGGACTCGACCGGGTCTTGGGACGAGATTGCCTTTCGATCTGGTTCGTGTCTTGAACGATCTGGCTGTCACAGGCCGGATCAGTGAGAATCAGTCGATTCGAGCGAGGCGTGAGACGTGAAGAGGCATGCCGATGATCGGACCGGCCTGGGTGCCTGGAAGGGACAGGCTTTCCTGTCCATAGGGCGTGCGCTCTATCTCGGACCGGCGGGTGACAACTCTCCACACGCCCACCACGCCGTTCAGGTCTGCGTGTCCCTTGCGACCCCGTTTCGCCTCTGGCACGATACGGGGCCCTGGTACGAATACGATGGGGTCGTCGTGTCACCCGACGTCAGGCATCAACTCGACGGCGGCTCGGGCGATCTCGTTCTCTTCTATGTCGAGCCGGAAGGAAGGCACGGGCGACACCATTCGCGGGCACGATCGAATCGCGTCTGGCGGCTTCCGCGAACCATGGTCGAGAGCGTTCGGGAGACGGCAAGGCGAATCACCTCACGGAGACCAGACCCGGAATCACTGTCGAACGCCTTCGAGGAACTGATGGCGAGCGCGGGATTCGCTCGTGAATCCGCGAGACGTCTCGATCGCCGCGTCGAGGAATCGATCGCGCGTCTTCGCGAGTTCCCGCGCGATCGGCGGACGATGCTCGATCTCGCGCGTCATGCAGGACTCTCACCGAGTCGATTTCGGCACCTCTTCCGCCGGGACGTGGGCATGAGCGCACAGAGCTACATCGTCTGGTTGCGAATCCATGATGCCTGCGCGGCGATCGCGCGAGGCCTGTCGCTCAGCGAGGCCGCCCACCATGCGGGTTTCTCGGACGCGTCCCATTTCACGAGAACCTTCCGAAAGACGTTCGGATTGGCCCCGTCCCAGATCGCAGACCGCCTCACCCTGATGTGATCTCCGCCAGGGTCCCACTGCGGCCGGGCCGACTTCACACGGTCTCCGACGCTTTCGATCAGGCTCTCCAGCTGACTCGACACGCCAAACTCCGATCCGTGCTGTGGGTCACGATCTTTTCCTGGTACGGACCCGACACCGGGCGGGAGAGGATCCGTCCGGGCCATCCGGAGTCACCGAGAAGACAGTATGTATGGAGGAGGCGTTCCTCTCTGGCCCGCCCTG
>DRKE01000328.1 GCA_011051925.1 Deltaproteobacteria bacterium | reverse complement strand
TTCGAGAGGGCGGCCGTCACTCGGTCTACGTCAACCGAGAGACTCGTAAGGTCTCCACCGTTCCACGACATCGCGAAATCAACGACTACCTAGCAAAGAAAATCTGTCGCGATCTCGAAGCCCCAGATCCGGCTGTATAACGGATAGTCTACTCACCTGCGAAAATCGCGGACGAGGATCGTCAGCATACCATAAGGTCGTCGCCAGACGGCAAGAGCCGTCCACCGCCTTGGTCCGAAGGACAAGAAGAACGTGGACGGCGTAGTCCGTGAACAACTCGTCCGATTTTTGTCAGGTGTAGTAGATTGTTATGCGGTCCTTCGCAACGCCTACGCAGATCTGCGAAATGGGCGAACCGAAACGAGATCTGTCGCCGCTACCGGCCGGACATCGGAGACCTTCAGAGAAACGAGCGCCTCGGTCTTTCCAGACGCCGTGACGAACTCCACTTCAAGCCCATCCGGCTCGTAGAGACCGACGATTGCCCCAAGGTCTCCGCGGCAGAGTCCATGTTCGGGCAGATCTCGATTCAGAACCACAGTATCTAGCTCGCGGTAGTTCATCGTCACTCCAAGGGATAAGCGGTCACGAATCGCGGATTCCGGCTTCCATGCGGGCAAATCCAGACGGAAACTACGTCAGCAGATCGGCCATTCGGCCCCGTAAGTCTACAGACTATTCGAAATTTTTCCCCATAGGGCGACAGAATCCGGTCTGCATCCAGCGTCTGAGCTGCCTCGAGAAGCTCCGAGGCGAGAAGGGACCAGTTTTCAGGCGTGTACCCCAGGGCTCGAAAGAACCTCGCCTTGAATCGGCCGATCGGATGGGCAGCTGACAGGAGATAGCCTTGTAGCTTCTCTGGCGAGATTTCGGCGTTCTCAGAATTGGGAAGTTTCAAGGCACTTTCGTTCGACTCGGGGTCAAAGCCTTCTCGACCTATTCAATTCGCAGCCTAGGCCGCATAACTATTATTCGACAGCCCAGTCTAACACGTTCGCCCGACGGGGCGGACCATCTATGGCGTTCGCCCGTACAGGCCTCCGCCCGTAACACTCCGAATCCATTGATGAAATCCCTTCAGTTCTCGATCCGACGCGGAGTTATGCGGCCGAGCTCTGCCATCTAACTCCGGGAGGCCGGGACCGGGGACGAAGTCTGGGAGCGAGGGGGGCGAAGCGGTCGTCTAGCTGGGGCGTGGGCCGGCCGTTGGATCCTCGGCGGAACGGCCGAGGCGGTCTGCCGGACTCGTCACTCCGAAGGGGCCGCTTTCGACGACGTGGGTGTAGATCATCGTCGTTCGGAGGTCGGCGTGGCCGAGGAGTTTCTGGATCGTGCGGATGTCGGTTCCGGCCTGGAGGAGGTGGGTGGCGAAGGAGTGTCGGAGGGTGTGACAGCCGGCCTTTTTCGGGATCCGGGCTTCGAGGACGGCTCGGCGGACGGCGCGCTGGAGGACGGAGGCGTCGAGGTGATGGCGATGGCGTTGGCCGGTTTCACGGTCTGTGTAGATCCGGGTGGCGGGGAAGATCCATTGCCAGGGCCATTCGCGACTGGCACCCGGGTATTTCCGGGCGAGGGCGTGGGGGAGGGCGGCATGGCCTGCGCCCGCGCGGAGGTCCCGTTGGTGCTGCTCGCGGACGCGGTCGAGATGGGCGGGCAGATCGTTGCGAAGGCGATCGGGGAGGAGGGTGATGCGGTCCTTGTTGCCCTTGCCGGATCGGACGACGACGTGGCGGGCCTCGAAGTCGATGTCCTTGATGCGAAGGCGAGCGCATTCCAGCAGGCGGAGGCCGGACCCGTAGAGAAGAGTGGCCATGAGTCTGTGGGTGCCCTCCAGTCGGTCGAGCAGGGCGCTGACCTCCCGCACGCTGAGGACGACCGGGAGGGACCGGGGAACCCGGGCGCGGACGAGGTCGTCGAGGGGGCCGAGTTTCTTTTCGAGGACTTCCCGGTAGAGAAAGACCAGGGCGCAGAGGGCCTGATTCTGGGTCGAGGCGCTGACCTTCCTTTCGCTGGCGAGCATCGAAAGGAACTCGGCGATCTCGGGCGCGCCCATCTCGCGCGGGTGCCGGCGATCGTGAAAGAGGATGAATCGAACGATCCATCCCCAATACGCCGCTTCCGTGCGGGGGCTCCGATGACGTAGCCGCATCGCGCGGGAGAAGCGGTCTTTCAGCTGTGCACCGAAGCGGGGTGGGGACTCGTGCACACGACCGCTCCCAGCCGACGACGCTCGGGTCGGCCGCATGCGGCGGACTTCGCCTCCGTCGACCCGAGTCGGAACGCCCTCGATCGAAGCGCACCCGCCGACCGCTCGCAGCTGGAGAACCCCCGTACACGCGAGCCCGCCCCTCGGCCCGACCTCCCGATCGCCCTGCCGGCTCCGCGCGTCCGACGATCTGCCCGACCGCCTGGCACGGCCTCCGCGCCGACCGGCGCTCGAGCGACGCCGACCGAGCGAACACGCCGACCGATGGCGGGTCTTCGGTGAAGATGCCGTTGATTCGTGAAGAGACGGACCGGATGCGTCCGTGCGCGTCGACCTAACGCCGCTGTTCGCGGAGTCCGCTCGCTTCCCATTCCTTCGAGAGCTGCTTCAGCTTGCGCGAGAACTCGTCGAAGGGGTCGTCGAAGGAGAGGATGATCTCGGTGGTGCGGGGGATGTCGTCGCCGTTCAGCAGGCCGCGGTAGCGGTTCAGGTTGGCCAGGATGGCTTCGGCGACCTTGAGGGCGCGCTTTTCGGTCTTGATGAGGGGGGACTGGAGGGTGTAGACGTTGTTGCGGCCCCAGAGCGATTCGTCGCGGACGATGGCGATCTCGCGGTAGACGCCGTTGATCGGATCGAAATTGTATTCGACGCGGACTTCCTTGAAGATGTCGGAATTGCCCGTGTAGAAGCCGCGCTCCTTTTCGACCTTGCCGAGTTGTCGACAGCGGGGGCAATAGAACGTGTCACCATGATTGAGCAGGAAGACGCCCTTGGCGTAGTCCTCGCAATCGGTGTTCTCACAATATCCAACGCCGCGTTTCATGCTGGCCATCCTCTTCGGACGCCTCCCTGGTCGGTGTCGGCATGTCGGATCACGGGGCGGGGGGCCTGGGATCGGTGTTGCCGACGGCTCGTTTCCGGTTCTCTCTTCCGGGCTTTCTTCCGGGCTCTTCGTTCCCGATGGTAGAGCAAGCGCCATGCCATGGCCGACCTGCTCGCTCGATCGCCGGAATGGAGATCTTAGCGGAATTGACTGCAAGTCGACTGCCCCCGAGTTGCGTCTTTTCGGGTCGATCGGGGCGAATCGACCCAGGGGACCCGGAGCGGGCCGTCGGGCGCCGGATCCGGTCCGGACCAGAAAGGGAAGAAATCTTCCCTTCGCGTCGGACCTCGCAGTTTCTGGCGTAGCGCCTCGCGCGGATCGGGGCGGCACGGGGGGGAGGAGGGGCCCGCGGAGGGCCGGCTCGTCAGCGCGCTGCGTCGCCCTCCCAGGCCCGGAGCTCGCTCTCGGCGCGCAGGACGCCCACGCGCCAGCGAAGCACGAGCAGATACGCGAAGGCGAAGAAGAGGGTCAGGTTGCCCATCAGGAAGGGAAATCCCATGCCCTCGCCGAGGCTTCCGCCCTCGATGTTCTTCGGGTGTTGGGCACGCCCCCCGACGAGATCGATGATCCAGTAATTGAGGGGGATCAGGACGACACAGAGGACACCGTAGATCGAAGCGAAGCGCGCCGTCCTTTCGTCGCCCTCCGTGAAACTTCGCAGGAGGAGATACGCGAGATAGACGAACCAGAGCAGCAGCGTGAGGGTGAGCCGCGCGTCCCAGACCCACCAGTTGCCGGGGCCCCAGGCGCCCCGGGCCCAGATCGGGCCCGTGATCAGCATGAGCGTACAGAAGACCGTGCCGACCTCGGCGCCGGCGATGGCGAGCTGGTCGTCGCGTTCCCGGCCCCGCCAGAGAAAGAGGCCTCCCGCCACGGCCGTGACGACGAAGCCCAGGTAGGCGCCATAGGCCAGCGGCGGATGGACGTAGAGGATCTTCTGCATCGTGCCCTGGATCGAATCCGTCGGTGCCCGGACGACGGCCCAGGCGTAGACGGGGGAGAGGGCGAGCAGGATCCAGCCCAGGACGCGCTGGGCGCGGGCGATCCGGTCGGGCGGGTTCGGCGTGACGTTCATGCGGTTCGTTCTCCGGTCCTTCTTTCGGTCATGCGATCGTGTCCCGACCTTCCTGCCGCCGCTACTCGTCGAGCACGAAGTCGAAGAGCAGGAAACAGAGGATCGAATAGATGCCGCCGATCACGATCAGCGGCTGCAGCGCGTCGAAGGGCGCCGCCTGGCCCGCGAAGGTAGCGGTGCTGCCCCGGACCGCGGCCGCCAGGACGGGGATCAGCGTCGGAATCAGCAGGACGGGCAGCAGCACGTCCCGGAAGCGGCTCCGGACGCTCATGGCCGAAAGCAGCGTGCCGACACTGCAGATGCTGACGTTGGCGAGACCGGCGACGAGGGCCGAGCCCGCGATCCCGCTGGCGAGGTCCACGCGGAAGAAGAGCGCGAAGACGAAGGCCGTCATCGCCTGGACCAGGCTGATGAGGAGCCAGGTCGCCCCGGCCTTGCCGAGGAAGATCCAGCCCCGCGTCCCGGGCGCCAGGGCGAGCGCCGTCATGGCGTCGTTCTCGAGTTCCATCGCGAAGGTCCGCCCGAGGCCGATCACCGCCGCGAAGACGTAGGTCACCCAGAGGACCCCGGGCGCGAAGCGCTCCATCTCGGCCGGTTTCATCGGGGGCCAGCCGAACTGGAAGACCACGATCACGAGCATCGAGAAGACGATCATCGCGACCAGCCGGTCCCGGGATCGCCACTCGGTCGCGAGATCCTTCCAGAGAAGCGTCCAGGCGACCCTCATGGCGCGTCGCCTCCCGGCGGTGGCACCGGCGGCGCTTTCCCGGCGTGCGTATCCGCGACCGCATCCCGCTGGCCGGGTCGCCCGGCCCCTTCCTGTCCGCCGCCCTCCGCCGCCAGGCGCGCGAGCAGCTCGCGCAGTCCCTCTACCGTGAATTCGGGATCCCGTATACGCGGGTCCGCTTCGCGGTCCGATCGCGCAGGCCCGCCCGGCGTGGCGCGGATCTCGCCACGATGGAGGACGAGGGCGCGGTCGGCGAGTTCGACGGCGCGGTTCGGATGATGGGTGATGAGAATCAGCGTC
>DRKE01000327.1 GCA_011051925.1 Deltaproteobacteria bacterium | reverse complement strand
TTCGAGAGGGCGGCCGTCACTCGGTCTACGTCAACCGAGAGACTCGTAAGGTCTCCACCGTTCCACGACATCGCGAAATCAACGACTACCTAGCAAAGAAAATCTGTCGCGATCTCGAAGCCCCAGATCCGGCTGTATAACGGATTCTCTACTCACCTGCGAGAATCGCCGACGAGGACCGTCAGCATATCACAAGGTCGTCGCCAGATGGCAAGAGCCGCCCACAGCCTCGCTCCGAAGGACAGGAAGAACGTGGGCGGCGTAGTTCGGGATCAGATCGTCCAATTTTCGTCAGGTGTAGTAGATTGTTATGCGGCGTGGAGTCTGGCTTGGGTTTTAGATCATTGAGTATTCACCGGTATCGGGATCCATCTTGATCGTATACATCTTGTGAACACCAGTTTCTCGAAGTCGAGTAGCCATTAGACTTTTCGTCGTCGAGAAGAGATCGCGAATCTCCGTTATCTCCCTAAAACATGCGAGATATTCCTGAGCTGTGGTCATTGGCCACCCGTAGTCTTTCAGGATGTTGTGAACGAGATAGTTACGCTTCTTCCGAATGCGGTTCAGGAGATCGGCGATCTCTTGGTCCCCCACCTGGTCTTGAAAATGCTTCGCGAGCCAGCCGAGAGTCTTACTCAGGTGATGTTCCACTAACTCGTCGTATCGTCCTTTCTGGTCGTCACCTTCTGCGGATGCAATTTGGGCAAGCGTAGTCGAAATGAAGAACTCGAACGACTGCGATTCGGCGAGTGCGGATCCTAGAGCTACGAAGAGAGCGTGCTCGACGTCTGGCAAATCTACGACGAGTGACTCGCCGGCAACCGAAAGGATGATGGGAGAGCTCGATTCAGGCAGGACGGTCGTCTCCATGCCGCATGACGGATATACCGATCAGCGGCAAATCCGGCTAAAGAGGTTTCGCCAAGAGTACATCGATCGTCGCCAGTCTGCACAAGCCGCCCACCGCCTCGGTCCGAAGGACAGGAAGAACGTGGGCGGCGAACCCTGGATCATCCATATCCAGATTTGTCCGTCTGTAGCGGTTTGTTATGCGGCGGACCAGAAACTTCCAATCAAGGCTCCACCCACAATCAGCAAAAGCAACGAGAAAATCGGAGCCGGAGGAAGATCGAAAATCATATCAATTATCGCCTCGCGTATTGAGGTCGAAGGGGATTCGCGATAGGAACATATCTCACCACGCAGTAGCCAGGCACCCCCGGCGAAGAGGGCGAGTCCGACCAGCAATCGTATTTCGGCCGCAGTCAATGGAAGGTTCCGAATCTTGGCACGCCGATCCGTGTCTGCCGCATAACGGATTCTCTACTCACCTGCGAAAATCGCCGACGAGGACCGTCATCATACCATAACGTCGTCGCCAGATGGCAAGAGCCGTCCACCGCCTCGGTCCGAAGGACAGGAAGAACGTGGGCGGCGTGGTTCGCGACTGACTCGTCCAATTTTTGTCAGGTGTAGTAGATTGTTATGCGGCGGCGACGGGAATTCGCAAGAATCCGGCCAGGTAGCCCAAAATCCCCAGATTCAAGATCAATACCGTAATGCAGAGAATCGAAAGATACGGATCTCGCAATCGAAAGTTCTCAAACACGACGAACCGGAGCCAGCGAATGCCGTGTGGAATCGTGTCGCGATTCAAGGGGCGGAAATCGATCGGTTCGCCAAGTCGAAGCTTCTCACTCGGATGACGAAGCTGTAGCCGGGCGTTTAGGAACCCGACAACAACCAATTGAAGAAAGATTGCGCCGAAGAGAATGGCGACCGGTACGAGTTCGCTCATTTGGTAGTCGCTGCCGCATAACAGGTTAGTAACCCACCCCGAAGCGGGGCGTATCGGGTCCAGTCTTGCGGAAAGATACGGATCGATCAAGGAAGTCCGGATGGGGACTGGCCGAAACTCGTCTCGGCAGTGCTTGGCGAAGGAGCGCCGACGGGTAGCCACTACACGCGGCTGTGATTCCGGATGGGACGGCGTGGGGACGGTGTCCGGCTTGCGCTGCCCGGGCGGGGCCCTTGTTGGCATGCGTGAAGGAGGACACGGGTTCACGGGATTGTGGGTCGGCGGGGGCTGGGTAGGGTTTCGCCATGGGTGTGGGGTCGGGGAGCGAGGGAGCGGGGGGCGGGAATCCGCCGCGTCTGCTCGATCAGTTGCGGCGGCAGCTCCGGGTGCGCCATCGGTCGTTGTCGACGGAGCGGTCCTATGTCGGGTGGGTGAAGCGGTTCATCTTCTTTCATGGCGTGCGCATGGCGTGCGGCATCCGGCGGAGATGGGGCGGCTCGAGATCGAGGCGTTCCTCAATCATCTGGCGACGGATCGGCGGGTGGCGGCGAGCACGCAGAATCAGGCCCTGAACGCGCTCGTCTTCCTGTATCGATTCGTGCTCGATCGGGAGGTCGGAGAGCTCTCGGGACTGGTTCGGGCGAAGCGGCCGGCGCGGCTGCCTGTGGTGATGACGATCGAAGAGGTGGAGCGGGTGCTCGCGGGCCTCGAGGGGGATTCGCTGGTGATCGCGCTCTTGCTCTGGGGCGGGGGGCTGCGGCTCAAGGAGGCGCTGCGGCTACGGATCCAGGACGTCGATTTCGATCGGAGGGAGGTGCGCGTACGGGATGGCAAGGGTCGGCGGGACCGATTGACCGTGCTGCCGGATCGGGTGATCGGGGCGCTACGGGAGAGGATCCGGGTTTCTCTGGCGATCCATCGGAAGGATCTCGCGCGGGGATTCGGCGAGGTCGAGTTGCCCGACGCGTTGAGCCGCAAGTATCCGCGAGCGGGCTGGGAGGCGCGCTGGCAGTGGGTCTTCCCGGCCGGTCGGATGTCGGTCTGTCCGCGAACGGGGCGGGTGGGGCGGCATCATGTCTTCGAGACGACCATTCAACGGCAGGTGAAGCGGGCCGCTCGCGAGGCCGGGATCATCAAGCGGGTGACGCCCCATACGTTTCGACACAGTTTCGCGACGGCCTTGCTGGAAAGCGGCTACGACATCCGGACGGTCCAGGAGCTCCTGGGTCATCGGAGCCTGAATACGACGATGATCTACACGCATGTCCTGAATCGCGGCGGGCGCGGTGTCCAGAGTCCGGCGGATCTCGGCCGCTCGCGGATCCACACCGAAGTCGGCCGGCTTCATTCGCCGCGGGACGGCTGACCGACGCGTCGACGGATCTCGACCTCGCCGGATCGGAAGAGGACGGCCGAGGGAGAGATCTCCTGGATGACGAGGCCGCCCACGGCGTCTCCCTCATGCAGGGTCAGCGTCTCCCGGCTCGATTCGATGCGGATCCGGGCGGAGCGACGCTCGGCGATCGGATGCCAGGCAGTGCGCAGGACGGTCACATCGGGGAGCCCGCGATGGTCGATCCGCTCGACCGAGGGCGGTGCAGGGGGCGGAGGGGGCGCAGAGGGGGCGGCGGCCGCAGAGTGGGCAGAAGGAACGGAGCGGACGGAGGAAGGGGCGAAAGGAGCGGACGGGGCGGAAGCGCGAGCGGAGACTTCGGCCGGGGCCGAAGCGGCCCGATCCTCCGTGGCACGCGGGCGGGCGGCACGACTCTGCGTGGGTGCGGTCGAGGGCCGGGGCGAGACCCGCTTCGGAG
>DRKE01000326.1 GCA_011051925.1 Deltaproteobacteria bacterium | reverse complement strand
CTCTCCCGGGAACGCGTCCGACAGCTCGAGGCCCGTGCGCTCAAGAAGCTTCGGGAGACCCAACCGGCCCAGCGGCTGCATCCGATTCTCGAACCCTGAGATTCGGCCGCGGGCGAGGGCCCGACTCGGCGATTGCCTGCGACGCGCCCCCTTCGATCGCATCATCCATCGAAGGGGGCGCGCTGCGTCTGGCCCCATCGAACCAGGCCGTTCCGACGAGATCACGCCTCCGGAATACACCCGAGAAGCGACCGGCCCGCGTTCCCCGCGCGAGCCTTCTCATCTACATCCAGCCGCCCGGATCGCCGATGGCTCCTACGACTCCCCGTAGAGGATGGAAGCGACTTGGGCGAGCAAAACGATCCGATCACGCCAGCCAACAGGCTGGAAAAATGGCTTCTGCGGTCCCTCGAGAAGAAGACCGTCGTGCTACCCGCATTTCCGACGATGGCGAGCCGTCTGGTCGATGCGCTCGAGAGCCCGGACGTCGAGGTCGAGACCGTCGAGGAGATCATCTCCCAGGATGGCTCGATCACGGCGCAGGTGATCCGCGCGTCGAATTCCGTCTACTACGGGGCAGCCTGCCCCGCGCAGGACCTGCATCAGGCCATCATGCGAATCGGCTTTCGCGAGACCGCGAACGTCGCCATGCTGGCGGCGAGCCGGACGCTCTTCGAGATGGAGGACCGGGCCGAACTCTCCTGTTTTCCCGACCTGTGGCCACGGCTGTGGCAGTCTTCGCTCGTCTGCGCCTTCGGCGCGAACCTGCTCTCCCGGGAGATCAAGCTCGGCAACCCGTCCCATGTCTTCCTCTCGGCGACACTTCGGGATGTCGGGAGCCTGCTGATCCTGAAGCTCCTGGCGGCGGGCCTCGTCCACGGTCGGCTGCGCGACAAGCCTTCCGAAGAGCAGTTGCGCGATCTCTTCGACCACCTCCACACCCGACTCGGAGCCGACTATCTGCGCGAGAACCGGATGCCGGAATACGTGATCGACGTCGCCGAACGCCACCACCTGCTCGACCTGCCCTTCGCCCACGACACGATCCTGATCCATCTGATCCGCTGTGCCGACGGGCTCTGTGAAAGGATCGGCGTGACGCCCTTTCCCGAGGAGACCGATGAATCGGCCTGCGAGACGGAGCCCGGAATCAGCCCGGCCGCCCAGGAGAGCGCGAGCCTGCTGGGAATCGACGATGCCCGACTGGAATACTTCACGCTCCAGTTCGAGGGGATCCGGGAGCAGGTGGGCGGGCTCATGGACGCTCCCTGATCGGCGACCCGACGCGTCAGCCGCAGCGAGCGGGCAATCCGGCCTGGGCCGGCGCACTCAGGCCAGCGCCCAGGCGAGAAACGCGCCCCCCACGGCCCAGCAATACCAGGCCCAGTAGTGGAAGAGGGCCCGATCGAGCATCCGCACGAAGAGCCAGATCGCCAGGACGCCCGAGACGAGCGCGGCGACCCCACCGATCCCCAGACTGAGGAGGGCGCCGGCGTCTGCTTCCTGCAGGCTGGGAATCATCAACACCGCGGCGCCCGAGATCGCGATGATGCCGAGCAGGAAGGAGAATTCGGCCGAGGCCCGCGGCGCGATCCCCAGGGCCAGCGCGATCGCGACGGTCGATCCACTTCGCGAGATGCCCGGCAGGATCGCGAGGGCCTGCGCCAGACCGATCAGGAGGGCGGCCCCCCAACCCGGCGATTCGAGTGTCGCGCGGGGCAGCGTCCAGCGGGAACTGAAGACGATCAGGCCGGTCATGATCAGCGCCCCGGCCACGAAGAGCGGATCGGAGAATCGGGTTCCGATCCACGAGCGCGCCCACGTTCCGACCGCAATGCTCGGCAGGGTGGCCAGGACCAGCTTGCCCGTGTAGCCGATCGCCTCGCGGTCTCCCAGGAAGACGCCCGTGGCGAGCGCCCGGATCCGGAATCGATAGAAGAAGACGATCGCGACCAGGGTGGCGACATGGACCGCCACCTCGAAGAGCAGATCGCCGCGTTCGCGCCCGCCGAAGAGCGCCTGGAACATCGCCAGATGGCCGGAACTCGAAACGGGAAAGAACTCGGTCAGCCCCTGCACGACCCCGAGCACCACCGCTTCGATCGGGTCCAACGTCGCGCTCCTCGAGTCCCTGGGCCACTCCCGGCCGGGATGAAACGGGGGACTCCCATCCTACCGAATCCCGCGCTAAAACCCTGCACATGGAAATCGCATGTCTCGACCTGGAAGGCGTCCTGATCCCCGAAGTCTGGATCCGGTTCGCGGAACGCACGGGAATCGACGACCTCCGGGTGACGACCCGCGAGATTCCCGACTACGACCAGCTGATGCGTCAGCGCCTGTCCATCCTCGAGGAGCATGGACTCGGCATTCGCGACATCCAGGAAGTGATCGACGGGATGGATCCGCTGCCGGGTGCCGCCGAAGCGCTCGACTGGCTGCGTGAACGCTTCCAGGTCGTGATCCTCTCGGATACCTTCTACGAATTCGCCGAGCCCTTCATGCGCAAGCTCGGTTGGCCGACGCTGCTCTGCCATCGGCTCGAGATCGACGACCGCGGCATGATCCGTGACTACAGGATCCGCCAGCCCGATCCGAAGCGGGCCTCGGTGAAGGCCTTTCACGACCTCCGATACCGGATCATCGCGACCGGCGACTCCTACAACGACACGTCGATGCTGTCCGAGGCGGATGCCGGCATCCTTTTCCGTCCGCCGGACAACGTCGTCGAGGAGTTCCCGCAATTTCCCGTCGCCCGGGAGTACGCCGAACTCCGGGCGGAATTCGCGAAGGCCTCGGAGCGCGATCTCCAGGCCTGACCGCCGCCGCCCTGGACTTCACGATTCCCGGCCCCGGCCAGCTGCCCGGGGAATCCCCACGGCTTCGCGAGTCCGTTTCGGGGGGCCGGGCCCCGCAGAAGACCGGGACCGATCAGGTCCGAGCGAACGCGCTCCGATCCCATTCGAAGTTCCGGATCTCGGGCCGCTTGAACATCGGATGGTCGGCCGGTTGATAGGTCAGGACGACCGCGCGTCGCGCCCGATCCGAACGGTTCGGTTCGCTGCCATGGACCGTATGGGCATCGAAGACCACCAGACTGCCTGCCGGCAGCTCGGCCAGCCACTGGGAACCCTCGTCGAAGCAGGCGGGATCCGTGAAGAGCGGCCCCAGGCGCGTCCCGTCGTCCAGACCGGGCAGGAAGCCCTTCCGATGACTGCCCGGAACGAGCCGGAAGCAGCCGTTTTCCCGGTCCGCGTCGTCGAGGGTCACCATCACGTTCGGGAGCTGGTCGCAGTGTCCGCAGACATGGCTCCAGTAGGGCGAGTCCTGATGCCAGCGGAAACCGGAGCCTTCACGGGGCCGCTTCAGATTGATCTTGTCGGTCCAGAGCGCGACCCGTTCGACGCCGAGCACCCCACAGACGAGTGCCACGATCCGGGGGTCTTCGACGAGCTCGTCGAAAACGGGATCGAGATGATGAAAGGGCTCGATGACCCGGATCGTATCGGAATCGGAGCGGTGTTCGAACTGGACCGTCGCACTCGCCGCCTCGACATAGCGATTCCCGTCGATCCGATAGGCGACCGGCGCTCCGCCCTCGTCGGAATCCGCATCACGAGCGGATCGGAGCGCCTCTCTCGACGATCGCGAGGCCAGCTCGACCACGCGTTCCGCGGCCGCGCGAAGCCGCTCGATCTCCGCCCCGCCGAAAACCGCTTCCCTCGCGAAGAATCCCTCTTCCTCGTATTGACGACGCTCTTCCTTCCGGATGGCCAGATCCATCTCCGTCTCCTGCTCGATGACCGATGGGGATTCTACACCAGCGATCGCGGCTCTCAGCGCTTGCGCAGGGATTTGGCCAGGACCTTCTTCCGCAATCGCAGCTCCTTCGGCGTCACTTCCAGCAGCTCGTCCTCCTCGATCCAGCCCAGGGCCTCCTCGATCGAGAATTGCCGGTGGGGCGTGATGATGACGTTCTCGTCCCGCCCCGAGGCCCGCATGTTGTCGAGCTTCTTGGCGCGGGTGAGGTTCACGTTGAGGTCGCCCGGACGACGGCTCTCTCCGATGATCTGCCCCTCGTAGACATCGACACCGGGTGGAACGAAGAGCGTCGCACGTTCCTGGATCTTGAAGATCGCGTGGGGCGTCGTTCGTCCGAGATCGGTACAGACGGCAGGCCCCACTCCGCGACCGGGCAGGTCCCCTGCGTAGGGCTCGAAACCCTCGATCGTGCGGGACATGATGCCCTCGCCGCGGGTGTCGGTCAGGAACTCGTTGCGATATCCGAAAAGACCCCGACTGGGTACGATGAAGCGCATCTGGACCCGGTCCCCATGATGCTCCATCGAGTCCATGCGCCCCTTGCGCTGGGCCAGCTTCTCCATGACCGAGCCGGCCGAGGATTCCGGGACGTCGATCGTGACCGCTTCCACGGGCTCGCACGTCACCCCATCGATCTTCTTGACGATGATCTCGGGACGGGACACCGCGAACTCGAAGCCCTCGCGACGAAGCGTCTCGATCAGGACGGCCAGCTGCAGCTCGCCACGCCCCGAGACGGCGAAGGTGTCGAGCTTCTCGGTCCGGTCGATCCGGATCGAGATGTTCGAGGTGGCCTCCCGATCGAGCCGCTCGCCGATCTGCCGGCTCGTGACGAATCTTCCGTCGCGACCGGCGAAGGGCGAGTTGTTGACCGAGAGGTGGACCCGGATCGTCGGCGGATCGATCGCGATCCGGGGAAGGGCTTCCGGCGTGTCCGGATCACAGACCGTATCGCCGACCTCGATCACGTCGACCCCGGCCACGATCACGATATCACCAGCCCGGGCCTCGTCGATCTCGACGCGATCGACCCCCCGCGTCCCGAAGAGTTTCGTGATCCGGAACGAATCGACCGAACCATCCTCCCGGACGCGGACGACCTGCGAACCGCGCTTCATCCGACCCCGGACGACCCGCCCGATCACGAGTCGCCCGACGAAGGAATCGTAGCCGAGGGTCACGGCCTGGAACTGCAACGGGCCCGATTCGTCGACCACGGGCGCCGGCGCATGCGCGAGGATCGCGTCCAGGACCGGGACCAGATCCTTCATCTCGCCACCGTACTCGGTCGATGCGACACCCTGTTTCGCCGAGGCGTAGACGACCGGAAAGTCCAGCTGTTCGTCGTCGGCCCCGAGTTCGACGAGGAGATCGAAGACCTCGGTCACGACCTCTTCCGCGCGTTCTTCCGGCCGATCGATCTTGTTGACGACCAGGATGGGACGCAAGCCGTGTTCGAGGGCCTTGCGGAGCACGAAGCGGGTCTGCGGCATCACGCCTTCAAAGGCATCGCACAACAACAGGGCCGTCTCTGCCATCCCCAGGACGCGCTCGACCTCACCTCCGAAATCGGAGTGACCCGGTGTGTCGACGAGCTGGATGCGCACGCCCTGGTAATCGATCGAGGTGCTTTTCGACTGGATCGTGATCCCTCTCTCGCGCTCGAGATCGCCCGAGTCCATCACCCGATCCTCGATCGTGGCACTCTCCCGGAATGCGCCGCAAAGGCGGAGCAGACCGTCGACGAGGGTCGTCTTCCCGTGGTCGACGTGGGCGATGATCGCGACGTTGCGCAGGTCTTGACGGATGGACTTTTCGGACATGGTCGGGTTCTCGGTTCCGTTCGGATCGGGAGGGCTGGATCGGCTCGGGCGACCGCGCGCCCGGCACCCGGGCGAGCGGTGCTGCGGTCGCGTGTCGATGCGGAATGCGGGGATCGGACGCCTCGTGCCCCCCGGCGAGGCGCGCGCAGGCTAGCGCAGAAGCGGACAGTTGGCCGTGCCTGCAGGACTTTCAGGCGCGCGCAGCCGCTGGATCGGCCCCGGGGAAGATCAGCTCGAGTCGGGTCCGGCCCGCATCCCGGGCCCACTCGACCCGGCCGCCGAGATCGGCCAGCAGTCTTCGCGCGATCGCGACCGCCAGGGCTCGCCCCCGCAGCGCGGTCTCCGCCCCGAGATCCTCCTCGGGGCCGTCGTCTTCGATCGCCAGGACCACCTCGTCCCCATGCGCCTCGAGGGCCAGCCCGAGCTTTCCGCCTCTCGGGACATGCGGGAGGGTCACGCCGATGAGCGTCCGCAGGAGCGAATGGAGCCAATCGGCCGACGGGGCGCGCAGGTCGGAGGCCACGGACATCTTCGACTCGAGCCGGATCCCTCGGGTTCCCTCGTCCCGGATCTCGTCGATCACCCCCCCCAACAATCCCCGCCACATCGGACCCGACACGACAGAGGAAGGAGTCGACGGCGGTGTGGTTCCGGGCGACGACAGGAGCGGCCGGATCAACGCGAGCAGGGGGCCGGCACGACCCGCCAGGGTATCGAGTTCGACCGATGCGAGGGCGAGCGCCCGGGCATCGAGGTCGTCGTCGAGAAGATGGGCCTGCAGTCGAATCGCGCCCAGGTGGTTTCCGACCTCGTGGGCGATCGCGAAGACCAGGGCGTGTGACTCGTTCATTCCGTGCTCCCCCGGACTTCGATCGGACCGGCCATTGCCCCGCGCCCCATGCTCCGTACCATCACGAAAGCTTCCAGAAGCTATCCCATCCACCGCGGCCGAGTGAGGGGCCTCTTCGATCCGGATCGGGGAGGCGGGATCGAAACGAGAGGTCATGTCGAAACGGACACCCGATATGCAGCGCCTCGAGCGCATCGCCCGGAAACTCCGCCTCGAGGACTACCAGCGACACATCTTTCTCTGCGTCGGAGGAGACTGCGCTCCAGCCGAGGAACAGGCGAAGGCCTGGCAGTTCCTGAAGAGGCGACTCAAGGAACTCGGAAGGGTCGATTCGGACGATGCGATCTTCCGCTCCAAGGCGGATTGCCTCCGGGTCTGTACCGAGGGACCCATCGCCGTCGTCTATCCGGAAGGCACCTGGTACCGACACTGCGATGAAGAGAACCTCGAGAGGATCATCCAGGAGCATCTGATCGGAGGTCGTCCGGTCGAAGACCTCATGATCACGGGCAACCGAGTCTGCGGTCGTCCTCTCCGGCCGGCCGACCGGGAAGCGACCCGACCCGACCCGGGAGGGTGCTAGATCGAAATGCGGACAGCCTTCCTCCGCGGCCGGGAGCATCCCCTGGTCGGCGGCCTCGAACTGACCGGCATCGACCGCGTCGCCATCGCACTGTCCCGGGGTGGGGCCCGGAAGACGTACGCGCATACGGACCCGAACGAGGATTGTGTCGCCTTCGCGCTCGGAGAAGGCGGCCGGCTCGTGATGGCCGCGGACGGCCACCACGGGGAGCTCGGATCCGAAGCGGCCGTCCAGACGATCCTCGACGAATACGCCTCGGATTGGACGGCGGCGACGCCCGAGGCCGTGACGCCCGAGGCGTGGCGGGAACAGGCATTCGAAGCGCTGCTTCGGGCCAACCGGGCCATCCTCGAGGTAGCGGGCCGAAACCAGCTTCCCCCCGCCCCCACGACCTTCGTACTCGCTCTGCTCCGCCCCGAGGACGACCTGCTTCTCCACCTCTCGGTGGGAGACAGCCATCTCTTCGCCGTCGACCACGGCCGGGCTCTCGAGCTCGGCGGACGGGATCCCGAATGGAAGTTCACGCCCTTTCTCGGCTACGAGGAGGCCCGCCGCGAACTGATCGAAACCTACTCGATCGTCGGTGTGCGCAGCCTCGCCGGGATCCGGGCGGTCGTTCTCGCGACCGACGGGCTGTCCGAGCCCGGAATCGGTGTCGCTGATCCGCCGGAAACGGTCTTCAGGACCGTTTCGCAAGTGGCCGCCGAGGTTCCCGTCGAGCGGCGCGCTGTCGAAGCCTGTCGCGGGATCGTCGAATCCGCACTCCGGGCCCACCGCCGCCAGAAGGCGGGCGACAACATGGGCTGCTCGGTCGTCTGGGTGGGCGACTGAGCCGACCCGACCTGTCCCGATCAGGCCGATCCGAAAGAGGCGATGCGGTCCCCGATCGCGAGCGCCGCCGTCAAGCCCGGCGATTCGATCCCGAGACAGGCGACGAATCCGGGCGCTCCCCGATCGGATGTCTCCTCGATGACGAAGTCCCGGAAGCCCTCTCCCGGTCCCGCGAGTTTCGGGCGGATGCCCGCCTGATCCGGAACGAGCGCCCGATCGCCCACTCGGGGCAGATAGCGCGCGACGGCTCTCCGGAACCCCTCGGCCTTCGTCGGATCGACATCGAAGCGGACCTCATCCACGTACTCGGTATCGGGTCCGAACCGGAGTCGACCCGCGAGATCGAGCGTTGCATGGATTCCGAGTCCGGCCTGTCGGGGAACGGGGTAGATCAGATGCTCGAGGGCGATCCGAGCGCCCGGCCCGAGCGTGAAATAATCGCCCTTGCACGGACGTTGGCACCAACCCAGCGAATCGACGTCGAGTCCCGCCAGTCGGGCGATCCGATCCGCCTCGAGTCCCGCCGCGTCGACGACGAGGCCCGCATCGATCGACTCGAGACGCCCGTCGCCCCCCTGCGTTTCGACCTGCCAACCGAACGAGCGCGGATGCAGTGCCGTGACGATCCGAGCGACGGCCAGAATCGCGCCCGCGGATTCCGCGGCGGCCAGCAGGGACAGCGATAGAGCATGGGCATCGACGATGCCCGTCTCCGGCGACCACAACGCACCCAGGGCCGCGACCTCCGGTTCGAACCGCGAGATCTCCGCACGGTCGATCAGGCGCAGCCCCGTCACCCCATTCGCACGGCCGCGGCCTTCGAGATCCTCGAGGATCGCTTCTTCGCCGGCACGAGTCGCCACGATCAGCTTCCCCAGGCGTCGCATCCCGACCCGCTTCGTCGCACACCAGGCCTCGAGTCGTCGCCGGCCGACAACACAGAGGTCCGCCTTGAGGCTGCCTTTCGGATAGTAGATCCCGGCATGGACCACCTGGCTGTTCCGACTCGTGATGCCCCGGGCGATCCCCTCCTCGCGCTCGAGGATCAGGACCGTGCGGCCAGCACGGGACAAGGCGGCCGCAGCGGCGAGCCCGATCACCCCGGCGCCGACCACGACGACGTCGAAGCCGGCCTCCGGCCCGCGGATCGCTACATCCATTCGCCCACGAGCCCGGGAATCAGAAGGATTCCCCATACTCTTTTTCGTAGAGCGACCGGATCTCGTCGAGTTCGAGGTCGATGCTCTGGGGTCCGCGACGCGCGACCTTGAGCGAACCCATCAGGCTCCCCAGACGAGCACCGGTCTCGAGCGGAAGGTCCTTCGCGATCGCATAGAGCAGCCCCGCGCGGTAGGAATCCCCGCATCCGGTGGGATCGACGACTTCGGGCGCCTCGATCGGCGCGACGTCCAACCGATCGACCTCCATGCGAAGGCCGGCGTCATGTCCTCCCCGCCGCAGGAACGACCCCTCTTCTCCTCGCGTAATGACCAAGGCCCCGACGCGTTCCGCGATGGCGTCCTCGTCGAGGCCCGTCTTCTGCCGGGTCAACTCCCATTCGTAGTCGTTCACGATGTAGACCGAGGCGCCCGTCAGCGCGGTCAGCAGCTCTTCGGCCTCGAGGATCGGAAGTCCCTGTCCCGGATCGACGACGCAATGCACGCCTCGTGCTTTCAGGTCCCGCGCGTATTCGATCATCGCCTGGCGTCCGTTCGGCGAGACGATGCCCACCGAGAAGGGCTCCGTCACGTCGGACACGCGGGCTTCATGGGCACGATCCATCGCTCCCGGATGGAAGGAGATGATCTGGTTGTTGCTTTCGTCGGTGGTGATGAAGGCGGCCGCCGTGTACTCGTCTTCGAGCACGCGTAGATGATCGCGCCGCACGCCGTGTTGATCCATCCACACGGCATAGGCTCCGAGATCGCTGCCCACGGACGCCAGCAGGATCGGGTCGATCCCCAGGCGTCGGAGATTGAATGCGATGTTCCCGCCCGTCCCTCCGAACTGCTTCGACATCGAGGGAACGTGGAAGGCGACGTTCAGCTTCTCGAGCTTGTCGCTGACGAAATGATTCCTGAAATGATCCTGGAAGTTCATGATGTGGTCGACGGCGACCGAGCCGGTGACGAGGACTGACATTCTGGATTCCCATCTGGTTCTGGAGGGCCGCAGTCTCGCCGCTGAGCCCGAATGCGTCAACCAGCCGGAGACCATTGAAGAGCCCGGGATTCGCCGTCAACATCGCTCCGGGGGCCCTCGCCGATGACGAACGCCTGGACCGGCGGTCAATACAGTCTGTATCGGGCCCTCTTCGGCGCCTTCCTGTTCATTCGCCTGGCTTCCGGGATGGGTTCGGCCGACTCGATCGACCAGGCAGTCGGGCTTCTCGCAGGCGCTGGGGCGAGCCTCGCGCTGGCCATCGGGATGCGGGATCGGATCGCGGCGATCCTGCTCGTTCCCATCCTCCTTCTCTTCTCCCCGCAATGCCCCTCGCGAACCTCTTCCGAAACGATGGCGGATCCCGCTTCACTGATCCTGATCGCGCTCCTGCTGGCGCATGCGCTCCTCCCGCCGGCCCCCTTCGGTTCGTGGGATGCTCGCGGCCGTCCCGATCCCGACGGGGGCTGGCGGATGCCCGGCTGGCTCCATGCGTCGCGATGGATCCTCCTGGCCGGAGCACACGCCTGGGCGGGATGGGCGGGATGGCGCGACTCCTCCGGAACGGCCGTGCGTGCCGGGTCGCTGGCCCGCCTTCTCTTCGCCCCTCTCGCCCTGATCAGACGGCTGCGCCCATGGCTCTGGGTCTTCTTCTTCGCGGGCGAGATCGGCCGGCTCGTGGTGGTCGGCCCGGATGAGGCCGTTGCCGCCATGATCCTTCTCCACCTCTCCTGCTTCGACCCGGGCTGGATCCCAGGCCGGCTTCCCGAGCCTGGCCCCACACTCGTCTTCTACGACGGCGCCTGCGGCCTCTGCCATCGCACCATCCGTTTCCTGCTGGCGGAGGATGCGAGCGGGGATCGCTTCCGTTTCGCTCCTGTCGACAGCGAAGCCTTCCGCGCCGCGACCCGAACGCCCGGAAGCGGACTCGAAGCCCGAAGGCCGATTCCCGACAGCGTCCTCGTCGCGCGACCGGGAGAAGAGCTGCTGAGTCGCGGGGCGGGCCTTCTCGAGATCGGCCATCAACTCGGCGGCATCTGGCGGCTTCTCGCCATGCTCGCAGGCGGGCTTCCCCCCTCCCTGCTCGATTCGGCCTACGACTTCGTCGCACGCCATCGCAGCCGCCTCTTTTCCCGGCCCGGGGAAGATTGTCCGATCCTGACGGATCGGCTGCGCGCGCGTTTTCTCGATTGACCCGACCGATCCGACCGACCCGACGTGAGGGACCGAGCGGAGCCAATCTCGGCGCTTCGACCCCGGCGCAACGATCCCGGGGCCACTGCAGTCCGCTACGGCTCCGGCCGCGCGAAGAGCGTCCGGTAGAGGATCCGGGCCATCGTGTCGATCGCGACGTCGTCGGGCAGGGACGAACGATCCTGCTCGCCGCCTTCGATCAGCCAGACATAACAGAAGTAGTCCATCATCGCGCCCAGGGCCGAAGCCGTCGCGTCCGGCTCTGGATTCGGGGTGTGCCCCGCCTCGGCGATCGAGCGGATGCCCGCGGCGATATTCCGGCGGGCATCCGCTCGGATCCCGCGCCAGCGCCCCGCGAAACGCGGATCCAACATCGAGGCTTGGAAGATCGCCGCGAGTTCCGATGAATGATCGCGACACGCCCTCCAGTAGACCGCACAGAGTTCCCGGACCACCTGATAGGGCTCGGCCCCCGTCAGATCGAGTTCCGTGAGACGAGCGTCGATCTCGGCCTTGAAATCCTCGGCGAGCTGCTCGAGAACCGCCTCCTTGTTCTCGAAATACGTGTAGAACGAACCCAGCGCCTTGCCGGCTTCATGCGTGATGTCGGCGATCTTGGTATTGGCGTATCCCTTGCTGCCGAAGAGTCGACGGGCCGCCGAGAGCAGGGCTGCCCGGCTGCGAACGCCGCGTGCGGTCAGCAGCGTCCCATCCGCGGGAAGCGCCTCGTTCTCGGGGTCGTCGGTCATCGTCCGATCAGACCATCTTCCCCACGGATTCTTCCTTCCGCTCTTCCTCGGGTATCTCGGAAGGGGGCAGTCGAAGCAGTCGGAGCGCCTCCTCCTCGGTCTGCTCGAAGCCCTCGGGATCGGTCGTGACGCAGAACTCCACCATGATTCCGTTGGGATCGAGCGTGTAGATCGAGGTACACCAACCGTGATCGATCCGGATCAGATGCTCGATCCCGCGCTCGTGCAGCTGCTTCGTCATCGTCTCGAGTTCTTCGAGCGTGTCGAGGCGGAAGGCGATGTGATTCGCCCAGGGCGGAAGCCCCAGCCCCGTCGAGATCTCGGTCTTGAACCCGGGATCCTCTCCGACGCCCTCGAGGTGGAAGAACGCGATCGCCTCCCCTTCGCCCATTCCGAAGAAGAAGTGGCGAAAAAAGCCCTCCCCCTGCCGGTGGTTCTCGGTATGCAGGAGTCGCATGCCGAGCTTCCGGGTATAGAACTCGTACGTCGCTTCGGGATCGCGCGTCGTGAACGCGACGTGATGAACACTCTTCGATCGAACGGGCGGGGATGACGCCATGGGAAGCCCTTCCTTGATGACAGTCGCTGCCAGCGACTTTACGTGAATATAGAGTCAATGTAAAGTGAATCTCGGTTCAACTTCAGATCGCCCGAATCGGCGGGAGGATCCATGCCCGATCCGCCAAGGTCCCGAATCCCTCTTCAGCGACAGCGCCGGTGATCGTCGGGCATGGCTGGATTCGACGGTCTGCCGGGCGGCGGCCAGAATCCATCGATCCGCCGTTTGCCTCCACGTCTTCGGAGTCCCGTGACATGTCCCCCTCGAACCCGACACTCGATTCCCAGCAGATCCTCGCCAATGCGCGGGCACTCGATGGCCGCATCCGCAGCGAGGCCGACCGGATCGAGAACGAGCGGCGCCTTCCCGACGCCCTCGTCGAGGCCCTCGTGACCGCCGGGGTCTTCCGGATCGCCATGCCCGCCGCCTGGGGCGGCCCGGAGATGAATCCCCTCGAGCAGATCGAATTGATGGAGATCCTGGCAGTGGCGAACCCGTCGACGGCCTGGTGTGTGAGCATCCTTTCGGATAGCGGCTTCTACGCGGGCTTCCTGGAGGATCCGGTCGCCCGGAAGCTCTTCCCGGATCTCGATTCGCGCTGTGCGGGCATGCTGGCACCGGTCGGGCGGGCCGAGATCGTTCCCGGCGGATTCCGCGTCACGGGCCATTGGACCTTCGGCAGCGGTTCGCTCCACGCCACGCATCTGACCGGGGGATGCATGCTGCTCCGCGACGGGCAGCCGATCCTCGAGGAGAACGGCCTGCCCCGCTGGCGCGTCATGATCTTCGAGCCACGAGACGCCGAGATCCTCGACACGTGGTACACGACGGGACTCGCCGGAACCGGCAGCAACGATTATCGCGTCGAGAATGTCTTCGTTCCCGAGGAACACAGCTTCAGCATCCTGGACGCGCCGAAACGGAGCGAGCCGCTCTATGCCTATCATGGCTTCTTCTTCGCCAACGTTCCCGGGATTCCCCTCGGTCTGGCCCGGGCCGCCCTCGACGAGGCGAGGCACGTCGCCGAGACCAAGCAGGGCTTTCCATCCCTCCAGCCGTTGACCGCGGACGCCCAGGTCCAGGCCGATTTCGGAGAGGCCGAAGCCACCCTGGCGGCTGCCCGGGCCTTCGTCCACGATGCGATGGGCTCCGCCTGGCAGACCCTCGAACGGGGCGATCCGCTCGATCTCGACCAGCGTGCCCGCATCGGTCTGTCCCTCGTGCATGCCGGCCGCAGCGCACAGCGTGTCGTCGATCTCGCTTGTGGAATCGCCGGCAGCACGGCGCTCTACAAGAAGAACCCGCTCGAGCGGCTGCGCCGGGACATGATCGCGATCAGCTCCCATATCGTGCACCAGAGGAAGACCTACGGCGCGGCCGCGAGCATGCTGCTTGGAGACTCGACGAGGCCGACCTTCTTCTGAGATCGGACCATGGCCCGATGCCGATGCCGTTCGGGGCGCGATCCGGCAGGCCGACCGCATGCGGCCGGCGCGGGTCGGCCTTCAGCCGCCTCCTCCCACGTCGCTCGCGCGATGGACCCGCTTCCCGGCGATATGGGTTTCGAGCACCCGGATCCGATCGATGTGTTCCGGATCGTCGAGGGGCGAGGCGGAGAGGATCACGAAATCCGCCCACTTGCCCGGTTCGAGGGAGCCGCGGTTGTCTTCTTCCCGGATCTGCCAGGCCGCATCGATCGTCGTGGCTCGCAGGGCCTGCATCGGCGTGATGCGCTCGTCCGGACCGATGATGCGACCGCTGCTGCTGATCCGATTGACGGCGGACCAGATCAGGCGAAGCGGCTCCATCGGAACGACCGGGGCATCGCAATGGATCGTGAAGCGGACCCCCTTGTCGAGGGCGCTTCTCGCGGGACTCATGCGAGCGGCCCGCTCGGGCCCCATGAACCGATCGCGATGGCGGTCCCCCCAGTAGTAGGTGTGCAGGCTGAAAAAAGAGGGCGTCACCCCGAGCTGGCGCATGCGGTCGAGTTGATCGTCGCGCGCCATCTGGGCATGGATCAGGATGAAGCGCGGATCCTTCCGGGGATGCTCCCGGAGCGCGATCTCGAAGGCATCGAGAATGTCGTCGATCGCCGCGTCGCCATTGCCGTGAACGGCGATCTGCCACCCCGCCGCGTGATAACGCCGGACCCGGCGGATCAATTCGTCCCGCGCCAGACGGGGATTCCCCCGGAACTCCGGATCGTCGCCGGGCGGGACGAAATAGGGTTCGCTCAAATAGCCCGTATAGCCCTGGATCGAGCCGTCGGCGATCAACTTCACGGCCCCGACCCGGACCCACCCGGGGTCGACCGTCGAAAACGGACGGCCCCCATCCAGGACCTCGTCGACCGCCTCCATCGAAGGCCACAGCACGATCCGCAGGGGCAGCAGCCCGAGGCGCGAAAGCCAGGGCATGACCCGCATCTGTCGGGCTGGCGTGTATCCCGACTGCGTGGTGGTCACGCCGTGCGCCAGAGCGCGTCGGGACGCGAGGCGGAGGATGGCCAGACCGTCGAGCAGGCCCGGATCCATGAGTCTCGCCTGGACAAACTCCGCGGCGTTCTCTTCGAGCACCCCGTCGGGTTCTCCCGTCTCGGGATCGCGTCGGATCGCACCGCCCTCGGGATCGGGCGTGTTCGCATCCCATCCGAGTTCGGCCAGGGCCCGGCTGTTGATCGAAGCGAGATGGCCCGAGATGTGGAGGATCGCGACCGGGTGCTCGGTCGAAACCCGGTCGAGGTCGACACGCGTCGGGTGGCGTCCCTCGGCCAGGAGTGTGTCGTCATAGCCCATTCCGGCGACCCACTCGCCGGCCGGGGTTTCCTCCGCGCGCGCACGGAGGCGCGCCACCAGTTCGTCGATCGAATCGAGGTCACCGATCGGCGGTGGATTCAGATCGACGACACGGGCCCAGATTCCCTCCCCCGGAAAATGACCGTGGGCGTCAATGAAGCCGGGGACGATGGCCCCGCCCGCGAGCTCGACGATCCGGGCGCGGGGACCGGCCCAGGCCCGGACCTCGTCTTCGCTGCCGACCGCGCCAATCCGGTCTCCCTCGATACCGAGCGCCTCGACGACCCGATTCCCGGCATCGACCGTGAGGACCGGTGCGCCGAGGAAAACCGTCCGCCGGTCGCAGCCGGTTGCCGAGAAGAGGTTGCAGGCAAGGGCGAGGAAGAGAAACGCCGGAATCCGACGTCCCGCGACCGCGATGGTCATCAGACGCGCTCGATGATCGTCGCCGTCGCCATCCCGCCGCCCGTGCACATCGTCACGAGGCCGGTCGTCTTGTCCTGTCGTTCGAGCTCGTCGAGGAGCGTCCCGATCAGCATGCCGCCGGTCGCGCCGATCGGATGTCCGAGGGCCATCGCGCCGCCGTTCACGTTGACCTTGTCCCAATCGACGCCGGTCTCCTTCAGGAATTTCAGGACCACGGCGGCGAACGCCTCGTTCACCTCGAAGAGATCGATGTCGTCGAAGGTCATCCCGGCCTTCTCGAGACAGCGCTTCGTCGCGGGGGCCGGCGCCGTCAGCATGATGACCGGCTCGGTGCCCGCCACCGCGGTCATCACGATGCGGGCGCGGGGCTTCATCCCGTGGGCCTGCGCATAGTCGGCCGACGCGACCAGCACGGCGGAGGCCCCATCGACCACGCCCGAGGAATTTCCGGCATGGTGGACGTGGTGGATCTCGGAGACATCGGGATAGGCGAGTCGTGCGGTCTCGTCGATCGTCCGGGTCGAGCCTTCGGGCGTATACGCTCCCATGGCCTCGAAGCTGGGCTTCAGTTCCGAAAGGCTCTCGAGGGTCGTGCCCGGCCGTGGAAACTCGTCGTGATCGAGGGCAAGCGTCCCGTCGTCGTGATGGATCGGCACGAGCGACCGATCGAAGCGCCCGTCCTTGATCGCCACCGCCGCCCGTGCCTGGCTGTCGACGGCGAGCTCGTCACAATCCCGGCGCGTGAACCCCTCCGTCGTCGCGATCAGATCGGCGGAAATGCCCTGGGGAACCAGATCGTATCGATCGCGCAGATGCCGATTGTTCGAGGTGAACCCATCCACGTGCAGCGGCGCCGGTCGCGACATCGACTCGACGCCCCCGGCCACGACGAGATCCTGGAAGCCGGCACGGATTCCCATGGCTGCGAAATTCACGGCCTGCTGCCCCGAGCCGCAATAGCGATTGAGCGTGACGCCCGGCGCATCGAGGGACCAGCCCGCGTCGAGGGCGGCCAGCCGGGCGATGTCCCCGGCGTGATCGCCGCTGCCCCCGGCACAGCCCATGACGACGTCGTCGACGTCGCCCGTGTCGAATCCGTTCCGCTCCTGAAGGGCGTTCAGGACCTGGGCCAGGATCCGCTGCGGGTGGACCTCGTGCAGCGCCCCCGATTTCTTGCCCTTGCCCCGGGGCGAGCGAAGGGCGTCGATGATGAATGCGTCGTTTTCCATGGGATCGATTCCTCGTGCTTTCTTCCGGCATCGACCCTACCCGCCATCCCGACGTGGCACAAGCGCCCATGACGAGCCGGGAGGCCCTTGTCCCGTGTCCTCCAAACCCGCCGATCCAGGCGCTACGCTCTCCCCATGGCCATCGCCGATCTCTACCAGCGATCCGAACCCGTCCTTTCCTTCGAATTCTTTCCTCCGAAGACCGATGCGGGCTATCGCTCGCTCTTCCGCACGATCGAAGACCTGAAGAAGCTCTCTCCGGGCTTCGTCTCGGTCACGATGGGGGCCGGCGGCAGCACCCGCACGAAGACGGTCGATCTCACGATCGAGATCACCCGGGAGATCGGACTCGTCACGATGTGCCACCTGCCCTGCACCGGATTCCGTCGCGAGGAGATCGGCACGATCCTCGACCAGCTCGAGGAGGGCGACGTTCACGACGTGCTCGCCCTGCGTGGTGACCCGCCGAGAGACGATCCGGACTTCGTCTCGCCCGAAGGTGGATTCCGCCACGCCAACGAACTCGTCGAGTACATCTCGGCGCGCGGTGGATTCTCGATCGGCGCCGCCTGCTGTCCCGAGGTCCATCCCGAAGCCCCCGACGCCGAGACCGACCTCATCAACCTGAAGCGCAAGGTGGACGCCGGAACGGATTTCCTCATCAGCCAGCTCTTCTTCGACAACGACCGGTTCTTCGACTTCCTGGAACGGGCACGCGCCATCGGAATCCACATCCCGATCATTCCAGGCATCATGCCGATCGCGACGGTCCCGGGAATCCGTCGCATGGCGGGGATGACCGGCACGTCCTTTCCGCCGGAACTCGAAGCCGAACTCCGGCGCGTCGAGGGGGACGACGAGGCCACCTACGAACTCGGCGTACGTTGGGCGACCCGGCAATGCGAGGGCCTGCTCGCCGCCGGCGTGGACGGCATCCATTTCTACACGTTGAACCGCTCTCCGGCGACCCGCGAGATCGCGCGGAATCTCTTCGATCGATGACCGCAGAAGGCGAAAGCGGGGATCGGGGAAGAAGACTCCGGATCGCCGTCCTGTTGTCGGGCAATGGAACCAGTCTCGAGAACCTCTTCGAGCAGATCGATCGCGGACTCCCCGCCGAAGTGGTCTGTGTCCTGTCGTCGAAGAAGACCGCCTACGGCCTGAAACGGGCCGAGAAACGCGGAATCCCCGCGATCGCCGTTCCGCGCCGTGACCATCGCGACGTCACGGCCTTCAACGATGCGCTCCACGAAGCCCTCGATCGCCACGACCCGGACCTCGTCTGTCTGCTCGGCTTCCTCTCGCCCTTCGAATTGCGCGGTCGCTACGAAGGACGGGCCTTGAACGTGCATCCGGCGCTGATCCCGGCCTTCTCGGGCAAGGGCTTCTACGGGCATCATGTCCATGAGGCCGTCCTGGAATCCGGCGTCAAGTTGACGGGCGCCACGGTCCATTTCGTGAGCGCAGGCTACGACGAGGGTCCGATCCTGCTCCAGGACACGGTTCCGGTCGAAGAGGACGACACCCCGGAGAGCCTCGCGGCCCGGGTCCAGGCCCTCGAACGCAGGCTGCTGCCCGAGGCGGTCCGGCTGATCGCGGAAGGACGGGTCCGGATCGAGGGGGGACGGACGCGCATCGCCCCGGCGAGATCCGCGGAAGAGGACTGATTCTCGCTCGAATGCCCATGATGCAGCGATTCCCGACCGGAGCGATTCTGGCCTCCCCAGCGATCCCCGGTACAATCCGCGCCCGAAGAGTCCGTTCGAGCGGGGAAGCCCGCAACGGGACCCGGTCGGGGCGTGGCGCAGCCTGGTAGCGCGCTTCGTTTGGGACGAAGAAGTCGCTGGTTCGAATCCAGTCGCCCCGACCATCACGCCTCGCCGGAGGTTTCCGGCTTCCTCGTTTCCCGTGTCTCCGGGGCTGTCTCCGGACCGGATCCGCCCGCCCCTGCCGGAACCGGAATGAACGAACGGGAAGCCGACCTAACGCGCCCGGATCACGTATTGCCAGGGCAGGGATTCCTCGAGAACGTCGACTTCGAACCCGGCCCGGAGCAATTCGTCCGCGACCCGCTTCTCGGAAAGCCGCATCGAGGCGGGTGGCCCGTGCGGGCTCTCCGGCGTGAAATCCACCACCAGGATCGAACCACCGGGCCGAAGGGCCGTGCGCAGACGCTTCGCATAACGCTCGCGATCGGGCAGGTGATGCCAGGTATCGACGATGAGGATCCGATCGACGCTTCCGGGGGGGAGATCCGGATCGTCTCCCCTCACGACGCGTGCCTCCACGCTCTCGAGCCCCGCCGTCGCGAAACGCTCGTTCATGTACTCGACCATCGCGGGCTCGACATCCAGGGCGAGAACACGCCCGCCCGGAGCGACGGCCGCGGCCAGCAGCGATTCGAAATAACCGGTTCCGGCCCCGAGGTCGACGATGGTCATGCCCGGGGAGGGTTCGAGCAGCGCGACCACCTCGGCCGGATGTTGCCAGGTCCTCCGCTCCGGATCGTCGAAGATCTTCGCGAAGCGCGGGACATCGGAGAAATCGGCGTGGTGTCCTCCATGCGGGTTTCCCGGCGCTCCCTCCGCATGGCCCGGATGTCCGGAGCCTGGATGGTGGTGGGCATGATCGGGTGGATGAGCATGGGCTTCGTCCGCCCTGCCGGGATCACGATGGGATCCGCATCCGGAAATCGAACAGGCCAGGGCCAGCAGGACGAGCAGGAACAGGAGAGGTCTCATCACGATCGGCATCTCCTCGGGAATCGCGGGAAGATAGCCTCCTCCTTCTGCCCCGATCCCATGCACCCGTCCTGGCCATGGCGCCCTTGACTTTGGCGAACAAAAGGCGAAAGTAGGGACATGCCCCCCGCGCCTCCCGACACCCCGGTCGGACGGGCACGCGGTCCCGTGGGCGCTCTTCGTCGGATCCGCCGGACGCGCCGGGCACCCGAGCCCGGCTCCCCGGCTTCAGTGCCCGACCCGGAACGAAGCAGCGCACTCGAGGCCCTGCTCGCTGATCTCGGTTCCCGGATCCGACACGGCCCCGCCCTTTCCCGGGACCGGGATGCTGCCGGATCTGCCCGCTTCTGCCCGACGGGCCTTTCGCCCCTCGATGCGGCCCTGGGCGGGGGTTTTCCCCAAGGCCATCTCTGCGAGATCCATGGCGCGGCCTCCTCGGGCCGGACCACCCTCGCCCTCCGCCTGCTCTCCGAAACGCTGAAACGCGGCGTCCTGGGCGCCTGGATCGACCTGGCCGACAGCTTCGATCCGGCTTCGGCCGCCGCCTCGGGCTGCGATCTCGAGCGTCTGCTCTGGGTCCGCGCCCGCTCCGGAGAACAGGTCCTGCGAAGCTGCGAACGACTGCTCCGGGCGGAGGGATTCGGGCTGATCATCGTCGATCTCGCCCTGTCTCCCGGAGCGCTCCCGGGCCCGCCGGACCCGGGCTCCTTCCGACCGACCCGCTCCCCGACGCCTCGCCCTCCCCGCCCCCGCGTGACGATCCGGGACGTCGGTTGGCTCCGGCTCGCACGACTCGCCGCGGGATCGCGCACGACCCTCGTCGCGCTCTCGGATTTCCCGATGACGGGCTCCCACGCTGGACTCGTTCTCGAGATGGAACCTCTCGGCGCGCGCTTTTCGGATCCCCCTCTCCCCGCCCTGCTCGAGGGCCTCGAAACGACGGCCATCCTGCGACGCCATCGCCATCGCCCGACTGGCCAGACGATCCCGTTCTCGATCGGGACCCGATCGGGAACGATCCGGGTCGAGCCGATCCGACCTTCCCCTCGCCGGAGACGGGGTTAGTCCTCCATGCGCATCGCGTGTCTCCTCGTCCCCGATCTGCCCCTGCAGGCTGCACTCCGGGCGGATCCGGAAGCCCGGGATCGACCGCTCGCCATCCTGAGCGGCCCGGAATCCCGCGCGGAGATCATTGCCCTTTCCCGCCCGGCCCTCGATCGGGGGATCCGGAAGGGCCAGACCCCCTCCCAGGCCCGGGCGATCTGTCCCGACATCGGGATCCGCATCGTCTCGCCCGTTCTCCTCCGGGCCGCCCGCGAGGCGATGCTCGATGTTGCCCTTTCCCTCGCCCCCCGTGCCGAACCCGCACGAGAGGGTTCGGGCCCCTTCGCCTCGGAAGCGGCGGTCCATGTCGACGCCACCGGGATCGGGGCGCTTCACGGAAATCCCCGATCCGAGGACGCCCCTCCAACCCGGGCACTCCGGGTCCATGAGCACGCTTTCGCCTCCGTCCTCCATGCCCGTGCCGATCAGGCGGGGATCCGGGGCTTCGTCGCCCTCGCCTCCACCCGCGGCCTCGCCCGACTCTGCGCACGCCACCTGGCCCTTGCCTCGGCCTCGCCCACTTCACGGAAAGCCCCGCTCCAGACGACGCGGATCCTGCTTCCCGAGGACGAGTCCGGCTTCCTCTCGCCCCTCCCCATCGATCTGCTCGATCCCGATGACCGGACCGCCCAGGCACTCACCCGCTTCGGTCTCCATCGCATCGGGG
>DRKE01000325.1 GCA_011051925.1 Deltaproteobacteria bacterium | reverse complement strand
GGGCGCCTTCGATCAACCGCTCGTCCGTCCCGACCCGTGAGATCGAGGCGCCTGCGAGGACATCCATCGTCGGACGCGCTTCGCCGTGGACGACGATCTCCTCGACGCTCCCGGGACCGGGGAAGGCGCCGGACCCTTCCGGGCTCTCCGCCTCTCCGCGAGCCGCGTGAAGGGCGGGAGTCGCGAGGCCGAGGCTCCAGAAGAAGGCGAGCGCCGCCTGCCCGAGCAGGCGGGCCCGCCTCTTGCGGATCGGGAACACCCGACGCGCCCGACTAGCGCTCTTCGCGCCGGCCGGTCGATGCGATCCAGAAGAGCCCGAGACCGAACAGGAGTGCGGTTCCCGGTTCGGGAATCGTCGTCAGGTTGTCGATCGCGAAATACTGGGGCGTGTTGATTCCGAAGGAGCCGACGTCGCTCGATTCGAAGCTGAAGCCGAGTTCCTTCACGAGCCCCAGGGAGGACAGATCCTGGAAGACCCATTGGTCGAGGACATAGTCCAGGCTGTTGTCGCTGAACCGGTAGTCGGCAAGCATGAACTCGACCACGCCCGTCGAGTCTCCGACGGCATCGAATCCCTCGATCAGGAGTCGGAAGAAATCGGGATCGTCCCCGGTCGGTCCGCCGAATTTCTTGGCGAAGGCATCCCCATTCAACATCGAGAGGGCGGCGTAGGTCGTATTCGTGAACTCGGCTCCCAAAACGATCTGGACGGAAGGCAGGACGATCCGTCCGGTCAGGAAGGCCAGGCCGAAGCCCGCGCTTCCTCCTGCTCCGGAACCCGTGATGTTGCTGAACTGGTTCGTGAATCCCGGTGTGGTCGTGTCGGTGGTCGTCGAGGCCGCGAATCCCGTGAAACTGTCCCAGGTCGCGTTGTAGTTGTTCTCGAAGAAGATGCCGCCGCTCGTGTAGCCTCCGGCGAGTGTCGATCCATTGAGGAAGGACTCGCTTCCGAGACCGAGGTCATCGAAGGTCGCCGTGAGGGCGCCTGCCGTGGAAGACGTCAGGCCGAGCAATCCCATCGCGCCGATCATGAGGGCCTTGCGGGAAAGCGGTCCCGAGTCGAGCCGTTCCCGCCGACCGATGAAGAAAAGGGCCAGGACACCTGCCAGCAGGCCGGCCAGCAGAGCCGGTTCGGGGACGTGGATCACGCCCACGGCCTCGAGATCGAAGCCACCCGAGGCGAACGCGGTCGGGTAGGGGTCATGGATCGCGTTTCCGGAGGAATCGACCGTCGAGCCGTCCCCGATCACGTCGACGATCCGGACATAGCGGACATCCGTGATGTCGACGATGCCCGAAGCGACGAGGGGATCCGAAGCGAGGTCGGCGAGATCGAATCCCGTTCCGGTTCCCGCCTCGTGCCGGCCGGCGAGTCCGTGGTAGTCGGAGGGATCGAGCGTGTCGAAGGAGGAGACGGGGAACGGATTCAGCGCATCGGAATCGAAGCGCGCGAAATCGATCCCGTTCGATGCGACCTCGACGTAGGCGAGTTCCGCGAAGAGGCCGTTGAGATCGAAGAAGCCATTCTCGAAGATCGCGAAATCGTCCGCGGGGCCATTGCCGATGCCGCTTTCCAGGTAGACGGTGATCGAGCCCCCGTCCCCGAGTGAGAGGGTGTCGAGGGGATCCGCGGTCGCGCTGCCGAGGACGTTCGCTGCGGTTCCGAACGAGGCGTCGCCCAGGCCAGGATTGGCGATGTCCATCGGACCGCGAACGACCTCGTCGACGGCGGTCGCCCAGGCCACCATTTCGGAGATCGGATGCCCCGGATCGACGAAGGGGCCGGCTGTGGCGGATCCGCCGGATAGAACGAATCCGAAGAGCCCGAGGACGATCGCGGCCAGCGTCGTCGCCGGCCGGCCGGGGGCCTGGTTTCGTGCCCACTCGATGGCGGGTCGTGGATCGGACATGTCTGCTCCTCTCGAGCGCTGGTCTCCGAGCGCTCGCATGGCGGGCCGAAGGGCCCACCGGTCGAGGACGGTGGGCGGCGACGAGGATCGGGAGGATGCAGGAAGGCACGCGGGAGCGACGGCATCTTCGAAACGCGTTTCACGCCTCGAACACATCGTCTCGCCCTACGCCCTCTGCTCCCGAGAGTCGTAGCGCCGCTGGAGGGTCGGTCTTCTGGCTTCCGGATCAGCCGGTCTTGCGCGCCTTCCCAGCCCCCATGGGCCAGTGGCCGAATGCGCAGATCGTCCCCGGTTACAGCGACGGGCTCGCGCCGGATTCTCACCGGCTTCCCGCAGGAATGAAGACGCTTCGTGAGGAGACTGGGCGATGGCTCTACGCGATCGCTCGATCAGCTTCCAGCTTCTTGAAGCGGCTTCGTCCCAGCCCTCCGAAGACGGTCACTCGACCGCGCTCCGCAGGGGCTCCCTCCACCGTCGGTGGTTCCCAGCGGATTAGCTCAGCCATCAGCCGGACGCAAGAAACCCCGCACGAACCTTCATAGGCCGCAGGAATCTGCGGTGCAGGCGGTTGCGGCATCGGAATCGGCCATGTCCGAATGCTCAACTGATCCGGGCGCTTGCCGAAACGAACGCTCATGGCATGGGGCTTGCTCTTCCGACCCTCGATGGCGGATGGCAGCTCCGGCATCGGAGGATCGGAATGAACGGCGAAGCAGGCAAGCAGGCCGCGAGAGCGAGGAAGAGATCGTCCGGGTTCACCCTGGTCGAAGCCGCGGTGGTGGTCGCCATCATCGGAATCGTGATGGCGGCGTCCGTTCCGAACGTGAACCGCTACTTCGAGACCGCCCGCGGGCGGGCGGCCGCCAAGTCGATCGCGGATGCGTTCACGATCGCCCGAGCGAATGCGATCCGGACCGGAAACAACCAGGTCGTCTTCTTTTCGGTCATGACGGGAGGTGTTCCGGGGGGTGACGTCGCCGGCACGCCGCTCACGAACAGCAACGGCGACCCGGTTCCGATCCTCGTCCTCGACGACGGCGCGCCGGGTTCACCGAACCAGAACTGCCAGATCGATCCCGCGGAGCCCCGCATCACCTTCGAGGCACAACGGGACGTGGGATGGGGCGCGAACGCACCGCCCGCCGGCGTGCCGGCACCCGATGACGATGCGGTCGCCGTGATTCCGCCCAACGGATCGAGTTTCCGGGCACCCGACGGGACACCCAACATGAACTGGGTGCAGTTCCGCCCCGATGGGATTCCGGTCGCGATCGACGCGGCCTGCAACGCCGGCCGGCTCGGCTCGGGCGGCGGAACGATCTATCTGCAGACCGCGAATCGCGACTACGCGGTCACGCTTTCACCCCTTGGAGGAGTGCGTGTGCACGTTTGGGATGCCGCCGCGGGAGCATGGACGTCATGACGAATCTGGAAACCGGGGAATCGACCGGCGTGAAGCGCCGGAAGGGGATGACGCTCGTCGAGATCATGATCGCGATGGTGATCCTGTCTTTCGGGCTGCTCGGGGTCGCCGCGATCCAGGTTCGTGCGATCACTGAAGGAAGCGGCGGTCAGCATCTGTCCGATGCGAGTGCCATCGCCCGCAACCGGATCGAGGCCCTCGCCCGACAGGCATGGGCATCGCCGACCTTGAACGACACCGGAGGCGCCTGGACGGCGCCGGTGAACGTCGTGACGGCGGACCAGACCTACCAGCAATCCGAGCGGATCACGGACAATGGACCCCCGACGACGATCAAGTCCATCGAAGTCCGCATCAGCTGGAACGATTCGAAGCGCCAGAATCGATCGGTCGTGCTCTCGAGCGCACGACTCCGGGAGGTGGACGAATGAGGTGGGCTCTTCCTGCAGGTCCGGCACGGCGACGATCGGGGTTCACCCTGATCGAGCTGATGCTCGCCGTCTCGCTCCTCTCGATCGTCATCCTCGGCACGTTCGAGAGTCTCACGCGTCAGCACAAGACGTCGATCGTGACGGAGAACGTCGTCGAGGTCCAACAGAACGTGCGCGCGATCTCCTATCTGATCGAACGGGAGATCCGGATGGCGGGTTTCATGGTTCCGAACGCCGTCAGCATCTGTGGAATCGACTCGATCAACGGGCCCGACGAGCTCTTCATCTCGGAATCCGAGCCGATCGTCCCGGACAACGCCCGTGCAGGTGACATGGGGGCACGCGTCACGAGCAACTGGACGACGGGGAACGCCTTGCCCGCCAATTTCGTCCTCACGCTCGACGGGGCGACTTCTGATCTCGATGGTGACGGCAACTACTTCTATGACAACGACGGGAACGGCACGCCCGAAGTCGACTTCCGCGTTGGCGGGGGCTTCATCCTGGGCGACATGGCGAACCCCCATCGGGGAACGGCCTGTGGAATCGTGCAGCAGGCGACGCCGACCCAGCTCGTGGTCGTACAGACCGGTGGAAACCTGGTTCCCCTGAACCCGGCGACGGATGCCGCCGAGGAGATCGTGGTCGTTCCCGCGGCGCACTACGCGATGAACGGAGCGGTCGCGACGGGACGGCTCGAGCGGAACGGGGACCTGCTGGCACAGGGTGTCGATGATTTCCAGATCTCCTTCTTCTTCGACGTCGATGATGATGGGGTGATCGATGCGCCGACTGCGGAGGAGCCGGGCACGCTCGCCGGGAATCTCTACGACGCGGCGAACTGGGACAATACGACGCTCAAGGAGGTGCGTTTCTCTCTCGTGGTACGGACCCGATCGGGTGACCCCGATTTCAACAATGGCGCCTTCATGACATTCGAGAACCGGGTCGATCCGGGCCTCGGGCCGGACGGATTCCGGCGACGGGCCCTGGTGGCGGCCGTTCGACCCCGCAACATCGGAACCATCGGGAGTATCTGACCATGTCCTTTCTTGAAAAGCATCCCGCGCTTCGCGTGCGATCGAAGAGGGAAGGGGGCGTCGCCCTCATGCTCTCGATCCTCCTGTTGATCGCCGTATCCGGTCTGGCGCTTTCGACCATGCAGACCGTGGCGAGCGACGGGACGGTCGCCGGTTTCCAGAACCAGGAACAGATGGCGTTCTACGCGGCGGAGGCGGGCGTGGCGGATGCGCGGATGGTGGTGCGGAACATGGGCTCCCGGAACGAGGTCCCGACCTATCCGGCCGACTTCCCGGATCAGGGGACACCCGTGGCCCTGGCGACACCGGGTGACTACCAGACCGGCCAGCAGCCGGTCTACTACGCGGATCCCGCCGTGGCCCAACCGATCGCCTACATCGGTGAAGGCAAACAATGTACCGAGGGCTGCAACATGACCCTGGGTGGTCTCAAGTACAACCATACGAAATGGCAGATCGAGGTCGTCGGGGAATCGCCCTCGGGCGACCAGAAGCGACTCGAGGTCGTCGCGACACGGCTTCTGGCGGTCGGCTACTAGCGACCGTCCGGCCCGCCAGACGGGCCGGCTGCCGATGGATCGGATCCATCGGTGCGTGGACCCGGAGGGATGGAGATGGAAATGATTCGATTCGACTACCGCACGATCCGGACGACGGTCCTGAGCATCCTATTCATCGTGGCCGGGGCCCTTCCGGGCGTCGCGGGCACTTCGGGCGACGAGGACATCTTCACCGCCCAGGTGGCGCCGAATGTCGTCCTCATGGTCGACAACTCGGGATCGATGAATGCCATCATGGAGCATCCCACCTTCGACGCGGCGACCTTCGTGCCGACCTGCGACGTGCTGCCCGACGGTAGCAACGGCGGTGGCCCCGCCGGCTGGAGCCAGAACTTCGACGACAACGGCGATCCGACCTGGCAGTACTGCTGGGCCAACCAATGCATCTTCGCGACGTGGACGGGCGCACCCGACTGGGTCGCGAGCCCGAATCCGAGCGATCACCCCTGGAATGGCTACGTCGAACGGACGTATTGTGGCCAGACGCGAAAGCTCTATAGCGACGGGATCAACGAAGGCTTCGGCAATCTGACCTGGCACTATCCCGAATTCGTCGAGTTCCTCTTCAGCATCGACGATTCCGACAACGTCACCCTCTATGGTCCGCCCGGGGAGCAGATGACGGCGCCGCAGATCATCGCCGATATCGACGATGATGCGAATGGGACGAACTACATCGACGGAACCACCTTCGCGAAGTACAAGATCACCCGCATCACCGCTGCTCGCGAGATCGCGCGGGACGTCATCTACCAGACCAATACCGACTGTCCGGCCTTCCTGGGCGACTGTGGCGTCTACGAGGATCGGGTCCGTTTCGGCGTGGCGCAATTCCATCGGAATTCCCACGGTGGTTTCATCCGGGCGGAGGTCGACGCCTACAGCAACAACCGGATCGCCCTCGAGAATGCGATCTCGTCTCTCGACGCGCAGACGGCGACGCCGCTCTCGGAAACGCTTTTCAAGCTCTACACCTACTTCATGCCTCGCAATACGTCGGACATCCCATTCGGTCAGGACGGTTCGACCCGCTTCCCCTCCTACTCCTACAACACGGCCGATGGTGACTACACGGGAAGCCCGGGGCAGATCCCGGACGATCCGGTCATCGAGGAATGTCAGAAGAACTTCGTGATCATGATTACCGACGGCGAGCCGACCGCGGATGACTACACGACGAGCGGCAACGAGACCCGGGGCTTCGCGCAGTTCGACCCCGAGCTGATCGGCGACTATGCGCCCGACAATCCCGGGGATCCGGACATCGGAAACGATGCGACGCCCGAGGTCGGCGTTCCGCCCTGGAGCTTCGCGAGCGGGACCGGCTATCTCGACGACATCGCGCTCTTCATGCAGCAGAACGATTGCCGTCCCGACTACCCGTCG
>DRKE01000324.1 GCA_011051925.1 Deltaproteobacteria bacterium | reverse complement strand
GTCGAGGGGATCGCCATCCTCCAGGGTCGGACCGATCCGCCCGTCGGCATCGAGATCGGCAAAGGCCAGCACGAGCATCGGATTGCCTTCGATCGACTCGGACTGGACCGGCGCGTCGAGCGGATCGGGCTGGGTCCCGTCGACGGCGGACACGACGAAGGCGAGTTCTGTCCCCACTCCGTTCGCGGAAGGCGTCGAGAAGATCGGTGGAGAAAGCGAGAGCGTGGGGTCGGGAATCGGATCGGCCGGATCCGTCGACCCGGTTCGCAGAACCAGGTCGAGATCGCCCAGGCGTGCGGCGTCGATGAGGTCATCGGTCGTTCCGAATTCGCCGTCCGGTCCGGCATGGATGAGCGGCCGCCCCGGAAGGGCCAGGCTGATCTCGTTCGTCATCGGATCGACCCAATCCCGATGAAGCAACCTGTCCCACGGCGAGTAGTACCGCGGAGCGCAATGGCCGGCGACCATCATGACCGTCGCGACGATGATCGCCGCCTTCCAGGGAAGGCGAAGACGGGATCCTGGAAGTCGATCGCGCGTCTTCGTCATGGTGTCACCGCGGAGACCGGGATCGGGTTGGAGACGAAAGTGGTCCCCCCGTCGATCACGAAGATCTGGACGGAAAGCGGGACGTCGGCCAGAGCGCCGGTCAATCGGGCATCGATCCGACCCGGCCCGACATGGGAGAGCGTCTGGGCCGGATCGGGCGTGCCGACCGCCGCGAGGGACGTCGCTTCGGCGGGTGTGAGGCCCCCTTCGACGCTGCTCGTGGTTCCCGCCACGGCGTTGCCTGCGAGGTCGAAGCGGACGAAGTCCGAATCGTTCTCGGCGTTCCAGATCACGACCTGGACCGGATAGCCCGATTGCAGCAGGGCATTCCAGGGGAAGAGGCCGTCGATCCGGACCAGGCGACCGTGGTTCCCCGCGAAGCTGACGGCGCGAGACAGGAAGAGCGTCGGGTCCGTCTGGGAAGCGTGGATCGTGCCGGTCGTCAGCAGGAGCGCAGCCGCGAGGATCGCGACCCATCGATACCCGTGTCTTTCATTTTTGGGAAACATCGACCAAATTCTCCCAGATCGGGGTTCGGATGTCCATCCCGATCAGTGTTCGATCCCGAATTTTTCCAGCCGGTAGCGAAGCGTGTCCCGCGTCAGTCCGAGCAGCCTGCTCGCCCGGGTCTGGTTGCCCCCGGTGGCCTCGAGGGCCTGTACGATCAGGTCGCGCTCGAGTTCGGCCAGATCGATCCCACCTTCGGGAAGGACATAGCGATCCGACTCCCCACGGGCGGCCGCCTTCAGGTTCAGCAGCCTCGTGATCGTTTCACCCGTGATCTGCGTGTCGGCGCTGACGAGCACGGATCGTTCGATCACGTTCCGGAGTTCCCGGACGTTGCCGGGCCAGGGATAGTCGCCGAGCTTGCCGATCGCCTCCTCCGAGAGCTTCACGTCGCGACCGTAGAGGGCGGCCACTTCCGCACAGAAATGTTTCGCGAGGGGCACGAGGTCCATCGGTCGTTCCCGCAATGGAGGCGCCTCGAAGGCGAGCACCCGGAGTCGGTGGAGCAGATCGCGACGGAAATCGCCCGATTCGACCGCTTCGTCGAGATCGCGATTGGTCGCCGCGATCACGTGGACGTCGACGTCCCGATCCCGCGTCGACCCGAGCCGACGGACCTTCTTCTCCTCGAGCACCTTGAGGAACTTGGCCTGGAGTTCCGGGCTCGCATGGCCGATCTCGTCCAGGAAGATCGTCCCCCCTTCGGCGGCTTCGAAGAGCCCGCTGCGGGCGACCTTGGCATCGGTGAAGGAACCCTTCTCGTGACCGAAGAGTTCCGCTTCGATCAGGGATTCGGGCATGGCCGTGCAGTTCGCGGCGATGAAGGGCCCTCCACCCAGCATCTCGTGGATGGCGCGGGCAAGCATTCCCTTGCCGGTTCCGGTCTCTCCCGTGATGAGGATCGTCGGTCGGTTCGAGGGCGAAAGCTCGGCGATCGAGAGTCGCTCGACCTGTCGGAAGATCTCCTCGAGTCGCGGGTCGGCACCGATGATGTTCTTCCGTGAGGTTTGCGCACGCCCCCGGTGATAGGCGAGTTCACGGTCCTGGGATCGGCGCGCGAGGGTTCTTTCGACGAGCAGCAGGAGCTCGTCCATGTCGAGCGGCTTCTGGATGTAGTCGGCCGCGCCCTTTCGCATCGCTTCGACCGCATCACTGACCGATCCGTAGGCGGTCATCAGGATGACCTGGATCGATTCGTCGATCTCGCGGATTCCAGGGAGCAGGTCGAGGCCCGAGCCGTCCGGCAGGCGAAGGTCGAGCAGGACGAGGTCGGGGGGGGTGTCTTCGAGCAGTTCGAGCGCCACGGCGATGGAATCGGCGATGCGCACGAGATGATCCGCCGCCGTCAGGGCTCGCGCGATCTGGCGGGCGAGGAGCGCCTCATCCTCTACGACGATGATCGAAGCCATTTCGAGAACTTACCACCGGCATCCGACCGCGGCCGAAGTCGGGGCAAATCACTCGGCGATTGCGTGAAATGCCCCCCTCGAACCGATGCGCGGTCTCTCGGGGCGGTCTGGGGCCACGAGGGGACGGGCATGGTCGTTGCAGTCGGTAGACCGTTGCCGGAATCCGAGTCCGTCGCATGGCCCGTGAGGAGATCGCATGACCCAACCGAGTTCCCTGTTGATCGTCGAGGACGAGCGGATCCTGAGCCGCTGTCTCGCGACCCATTTCGGTCGGCGAGGAATGGACGTGACCGTCGCGGGCACGGTTTCCGAAGCGCGATCCCTCCTGGAGACGACGGAATTCGATGCGGCTCTTCTCGACGTCGGTCTGCCCGACGGCGACGGGCTGAGCCTGATCCCGACGCTCTCGACCGACCGGTCGATCGTGATCACCGCCAATCCGGACTTCGACCGCTTCGAAGAACTGGGGATCAAGCATGTCGTGCCCAAGCCCCTCGATCTCGATCGGGTCGCGGATGTCATCGACGCGATGACGGCTACCCGGGAGAGGGCGGGGTCATGCTGAGCTCGAACCGACCCACGGTCGCGAATCGCGAGACCGGATCCGGAACGGAGCCCGGGTTTCCCGGACGGGAAGGGGCGAGTCAATTCCCCGACCCGGCTGGGGCATCTCCCGCGATCCCGGACGGGACGAGCCTTCCGGACGTTCCTTCCGCCGCGAGGTCGCTTCCCGAGCTTCGGCACGCTCGTTGCACTCGTTCGCTGGACATGATCGAACGAATCGCCTTCATGAAACCAGAATCGACTCCAGAGGCCCGGATCGGCTCGGCCGTTGCCGGATCGATCGAACTCGACGGAGGTCTCGTCCATCCGTCGCGTCTGTCACGACGGGTCCGCTCGTCCCCGCTCAGGATCATGTTGTACTCCCACGATACGGTGGGGCTGGGTCATTTCCGTCGCAATCTCGTCCTCGCGCGAGCGCTTTCCGGGCTGGAAAGCCGGCCGGGCATCCTGATGTTGTCGGGTTGTGCCGAGTCCAGTCGATTCGAGATGCCCGAGGGTGTCGACGTCCTGACGCTCCCGGCGCTCAAGAAGATCGGTGGAGGGGCCTACGCGTCACGGTCTCTCGACGTCTCCTTGAGGGATCTGATCGCGATCCGGGCCGAAGCGATTCGTGCGGCCGTGCGGAGCTTCGAACCCGATCTGCTGATCGTCGACAACGTTCCCCGTGGTGCCGAGCGCGAACTCGACGCGACCCTCGAGGATCTTCGGAAAACGGGCAGGACCCATGTCGTCCTGGGTCTCCGGGACATCCTCGACGAACCCGCTGCCGTCAAGCGGGAGTGGGCCCGCCTGGCCAATTCCGAAGTCATCGCCGCCTACTACGACTCGATCTGGGTCTATGGCGATCGGCGTGTCGCGGACCTGGCCGAGGAGTACGGATTC
>DRKE01000323.1 GCA_011051925.1 Deltaproteobacteria bacterium | reverse complement strand
CGGCCGAAGCCGCGTTCGCGCATCGGCGGAATGAAGTGATGGCACAGGTGGGTCACCGAGATCATCATCAGCTGGAGGAATTCGGCCTGCGGAGCCCATTCGGGTTCCTCGAAGAGTTGCGGACCACCGCTTCCCGCATTGTTGACCAGGTAGTCGATCTGCAGACCGGCTGAACGGGTCGCTTCGAAGATCTCCCGTGGCGTATCGGGCCGGGCGAGATCCGCGCTGAGAGTCGTGACTTCGATGCCGTGGCGATGTCGTAGCGCTTCGGCGAGGGCATCGAGCTTCGCTTTCCGGCGGGCAACCAGGACGAGATCGACGTCCTCCGCCGCGAGTTGCTCGGCGAATTCGGCACCCAGGCCCGCAGATGCGCCCGTGATGAGAGCGGTCCTCTTCATCCCTTTCATCCGTCGATCCCTTCCGTTCTCGGATCAGCCATCCGCCGCAGCGCCCGCGACCTTTTCGAGCCAGCCGGGCGGTTGCTGTTCGAAGAGCGTCTTCATGTCCCAATAGTCCCGCCAGAGCTTGATCTTGCCGTCTTCGAACTTGAAGACCGCCATCACGGGGAGCGAAGCCCGCTCGCCGGTCGGGTGGTGCCAGACCTCCGTGCGCTCGACGAGGACCGTATCCCCGTCTTCCACGATCTCATGGATCGTCGTGACGAGGGCCTCGAGATCACCCAGCCCGCCCCGGAGCTTCGCGGCGATCGCCGAGGGACCGACGGCCGTGGCGGCTTCGCCGACAGGCACGTCCTCGTAGCGGCAATCGGATGCGCAGTGGCTCGCGACGGCATCGAAATCGACGCGTTCGAGATCCTCGAAGAAGCGGTGGATCGTTTCCTTGTGGGTCATGCGTCCTCCAGGTGTCGGCACTTCGGGGAATCCGACGTGATTCTACGGCAGTGCGCGGATCGGCGTGTGCACCTCTTCTTCCGGTTCGCGGACGCGGCTCGAGGCGGGTTCGCGTGAAGCGCTATTGTGGAGGGCCCGATCCGGTCTCGCCAGCCGGAAACGCGCCGCAGGGCAGCGCCCGATGCCGGGGCTTCCTGCGAGGCGGGTGGGCAGCGAGGCGGGGCCGATGGGCGGGTCGAACCAGCGGAGCAGGGTGATCGGGACGAGGCGCGGCGGTGTCTTGGGGGAGCGACTCCGTCTTGACCGGACTCGCGTCGCGGTGATCGGAGCGCCGACGTGCAGGCGATGACGCGTGCGGAAGGGGAGAAAGGGGTGGATGCGACATGAGCTACGACCACGAGAGCGAGGGAGGTGCGGAAAAACGAGCCGAAGCGTCCCTCCGTCCGAGTTGGCCGGAGAGCGTAGACGACTACACGGTCGTCTTGATCGATGACCCCGCCCCCCATGTCCGTCGGATCACGCTCAATCGGCCCGAGAAGCGGAATGCCCTGAACCACGATCTGCGTGCACAGGTCCTGCATGCCCTGCAGAGCGCCGACCAGGAGGACGAGGTCCACGTGATGATCGTGCGTGGGGCGGGGGCCTGCTTCTCCGCTGGATACGACCTCGGTGGTGGAAACGAAGGGGTCGGATTCCCCTATTTCACGGCGGGCGGGGAGGGGCAGTATCCCCGGCATGTCACCGAGGGCTGGATGGGCATCTGGGATCTCACGAAGCCCGTCATTGCCCAGGTCCACGGATATTGTCTCGCCGGTGGGAGCGAACTCGCGACCGGATGCGACGTCATCTACATGGCCGAAGACGCCCAGATGGGATATCCGGCCGTGCGCTTCGGCGTACCGGACATGCAGTTCCACGCCTGGCTGGTCGGGATGCGGCGGGGCATGGAGATGGTCCTGACCGGCGACTCGATCGATGGCGTCGAGGCGGTCGCGAGAGGTTGGGCGACCCGGGCCTATCCGGCGGAAGAACTCGAAGAACGGACCCTCGAACAGGCGAAGCGCATGGCCGCGTTGCCCCCGGACATCGTTCGCTTGAACAAGCGTGCGATCCACCGACAGATGGAGGTGATGGGATTGCGCCAGGGAATCCGCCAGGGGACCGAGCTCTGCGCGTTGGCGATGCACCAGAAGAGCTTCGAGGATTTCATCCGGCAGACGGGCTCGGGGGCGGGCGATCTCAAAGAGGCCCTCCAGAAGAGGGACGAGCGTTTCGGGGATTATCGCACGTCGAAGCAGGAATGAGGGCCGCGTCCCGCTCCGGGCGGCTCGCCACATGATCGGGAAGTACCGGTCGTCGGGGTTCGAGTGCCGCTCGTCGCCATGTCGTCCATCCGGGGTTGCCAACGGGCACCCTGTCCACCGTCGAGGGGCGCGATGAGTCGAAGCGAGCATCACCGGGAGCCCCGGTCCTTCAGGGTCGCCCATCTCATGGGACGTGAGGTCACGCCCTTCCATGCCGACTGTGTCGCATCGCTCGATCCGGCAGCGCCGAGCGACTACCGCGAACTCGCGGCGCTTCTCGCATCGGATTGGCAGGAGCGAAGACCGGCCCATGTCGGTCTGGGGGGTGGGCAGGGTGCCGGAAAGTCGACCTTCGCCCGATTGATCGAATCCGCTTGTTCGTTTCTCGGAACGAGGGTCTGCGTACTCGGTCTCGACGACTTCTATCTGCCGCTGTCGGAGCGACGGAGGCTCGCTGCGGAGGTCCATCCCCTGCTGGAAACCCGTGGGCCGCCGGGGACCCACGACATCGAGGCGTGTCTGGAGGCGATGGAGTCGCTTCACCAGGATGTCGAGACCCGCCTGCCGATCTTCGACAAGGGCCTCGATGACCGATCGGGATTCCGTCGGGTTCGGGGGCCCTTCGATCTCGTGCTGCTCGAGGGCTGGTGCGTCGGCGCCAGGCCCGCTCCCGAGGATCGTCT
>DRKE01000322.1 GCA_011051925.1 Deltaproteobacteria bacterium | reverse complement strand
TATTCGTCGCATCCGCGATCGGGGTCTCACCGGCGCGGGCGCCCGAAGACGGCGGATCCACGCGGGATGGAGGAGGCGTACTCATCGGGCTTCCCTGCTCATCGGGACGCGGCGCCCCGGCCTGGTCCATGGGGGGATCGAAGCGAGTCATGGGGCTCGTCTTTCGCGAACAGAATCGCATAGATCCCCATCCGCGCCAGGAAAACCTCGCCCCAGACACCAGCAGGGCACGTCCAGCGGCTGCATCCGATCCCGGACCTCGAAGCCACGAGCGAAATAGAAGCGCATGCTGGCCTCGCGATCGGATTCCAGATAGACGGGCCAGGGCCCGGCTCCGACGATGCGATCGAGATCCGCGACCAGGCGGGAACCGAATCCACGCTTGTGTAGCCAGGGAACCACACCCAAGACGGCCAGATACCAATGGGCCTCGATGGGGTGGCTCTGCCCCAGCTCGAAGGTCACCCTTCCCCAGCGATCCATCGCTCGCAGCCCCTGATGAACCAGGCAGCCGAGAATCCGCGATAGGGACGGGCTTCGGAGGGGAAAACCGCCCGGCGGAACGACCACGAAGCCCCCGACCACCGCCCCTTCGTGACGAATGACCCGGGTCACCGCCCATTTCCCCGAATCGAGGACCAGCGCGCGCAGTCCCGCCCGATTCGCGCGGAGACGTCGGGCCGGCCGCGGACCATGGATCGCGACATTCATCGGGTTGTCGAGAAAGGCCCAGGCCAGCGCGTCGAGCAGGGCCCGACGCGCCACCCGGTCGGGTGTCACGACGTCGGGATCGGGCGGTCTCGCGTCGGACCCGGCGCTCCCCTCATCCTCGGCGATCGTGTCGTCTATCATCGACCCCCCATGGTACCCCCCTCGTGCCCCTCTTCGAGAGCGACCCGTCCTGCGAGCGGCGACCTTCCGCTGATCGGGAGCGCGCGTCTTGAGGCACGGGGGAGACGGACCGATAGGGGAATGACCGGTCCGAGGCTTCGATGATCCGACCCGGAGCGGAACCGGGAGAACGCGGACCCCGGGCCGGATCGGATACGAACCCCGGGTCCGTTGCCGGCGACGCGGAAGACGATTCGGAGGACAAGGCGATTGAAGCGCGAAGATCGGATCGTGTGCCGACTCCGTTTCCACCACGAAGATCGGGATCGCGTCTTCACGATCGGGGATCGTCCGATCGTGATCGGACGCGCGCCCGATTGCGACCTCCTTCTCCAGAACGAAAGCATCTCGCGCCAACACGCCCGCATCTCCCGTGACGAGGAGGGCTGGGTCCTGCGCGACCTCGGCAGCAAGAACGGTTCGCGAGTGAACACCTTCCATGTCGCGGAACAGGTGCTGCGAAACGGCGATCGTCTCGATCTCGGAACCATCCGCATGTACGTCGAGATCGGCCCCGAATCCGCCGCCTCCCGCGCCCGGGTCATCTTCGACGAGAAGCAGGCGCCGACCGGTCACACGGAGATCCTCAATCTCCAGGGTCTCGACGACCTGCTGCTCGCGGCCGGCGACCATCGGAACAGCCCTTCGCTCTTCACCAGTCGGGACGGGCTCGCGGGCGTCGGCGACGAAGACTCGCGCGCCCCCGAAAGCACGGGTGAACTCATGCGGCTCGTCAGCGAGTCCGCCGAGAGCCTGCTCTCCTGCACGACCCTCGCCGAAACCCTCGATCGGATCCTTTCCCTCGTCTTCGCGAACCTCCCCGTCGAACGCGGTGTGATCTGTCTCTACGACCCCGCCTCCGAATCGATCGAGCCGATGGCGATGCGCAATCGGGAGGGCATCCCCGACGCGCCGATCGCCATCAGCTCGAACATCACGGGCACGGCCATTCGCGAGAAGAAGGCCGTCCTCATCAAGGACACCGCCCTCGACGAACGCTTCGGTGGTGCCGAGAGCGTCCTGATGATGAACATCCATTCGGCGATGTGCGCGCCGCTGCTTCGCGACGGCAACGTCAGCGGCTACGTGTACGTCGACCGACAGTCGGCCACTCATCCTTTCGGCATGGCGCAGTTGCAGGCGCTTTCGATCCTGGCGCTTCTCGCGGCCATCGCCGTCGAACAGGCGGCGCTGCGTGACGACATCCGGCGCGAACAGGAACGCCGCGTGCGGCTCGCCCGCTACAGCTCGCCGGCCGTCGTCGAACGGATCCTCGAAGCGCCCGGCGCGGGCATGGGCGGCATGGTCGTCGAAGAAGGCGAGGTCTCCGTCCTCTTCGCGGATCTCACGGGCTTCACGACGATGGCCGAACGCCTGCCACCCGCCGAAGTCATCCTGATCCTGAACCAGGTCTTCGAACGCTTGACGAGTGCCGTCTTCGAACTCGAAGGCACCCTCGACAAGTTCCGGGGCGACGGCATGATGGCCTTCTTCGGTGCGCCCCTCGCCATGCCCGATCATGCAGAGCGTGCCGTCGAAGCCGCCCTCCGGATGCAGGAAGCACTGGCCTCCCTCAACGCCGCACGCGAAGGCGTCCGGCCGATCCAGATGCGCATCGGCATCAACTCCGGCACGGTCGTCGTGGGCGATATCGGCTCTCCCCAACGCAAGGACTACACCGTGATCGGCGACGTCGTGAACATCGCCAGCCGCCTCGAATCCGCCGTCGCCCGACCCGGCCAGGTCATCATCGGCGAAGCCACCTGGGCCGCTGCCCGACACGCCTACCTTTGCGAGCCCCTCGAAGAGGTCCGCCTGAAGGGGAAGAAGCAGGTCGTGCGACCCTACTGGGTCCGCGGGCGACTGAAGGAAGGGATCGGGGCCACACGGGCGCTCTGACTCCTTTTCGCCATCGTCTCCTTCCCTCCGGCAATCCGGGACCGGCCGGGAAGAGCAGATTCCCGGTTCGATCCTTCATCGGCTTCACGGAAACGGATAGCTCGCATGAAAGGCGTGCAATCGAAGAGGCGCGTCCTCGTGTGTCACGGGATACGAGATCCGGAACTTGAGAAGGACGTCGCCGTAGTCGTAGAGCTCGAGAAGCGAGATCACGACGCCTGCGTCTTC
>DRKE01000321.1 GCA_011051925.1 Deltaproteobacteria bacterium | reverse complement strand
GGACGCCATTCGAAGCCAGCTCTTCGGTCGCGCGTTCGTCCAACGTGTCCAGGAGTTCGGCTCGAGCCAGCAGTTCCGCCATCGTCAGTGTGCCGACCGCGTCTCCGACCAGGGATCCGACCGTCCGCTGGATCCTCTTCGTGGCCTGGTCGATTCCCCGTGGAAAACTCCGCCGGAACTCGAGCGGAGACCGGATCTGCCAGAGGACGTAGTAGTCGATGATCAGCCGATCATTCCCGGCGATCTCGATCTCCGTCGCCGCAGCATCCAGATACTGGATCTTCTTGTCGAAGACCTCGACTTCGTCGATGAAGGGGATCCTCGGATAGAACATCCCCTCCCAGCCAGCCTCCGTCAGTTCCGCGATCGGCCGACCCAGCCGAAGCACCAGCCGATATTCATCCGCGCGGTTGATCACGAGGGGCCCCTGGTCGATCTGGGCAGCCCACAGGAGTCCAACGGCCAGAGCCACGATCACGACGGGAACGAAGAGGATCCTCATCACTCGCTCCCTCCGCTTCCCGCCTGCCTGCCCAGGGGCAGCATCGGAAGCACGTTCACGGTCTCGGGCTCGACGACCATCTTCTCGACACCCGGCAGGATCTCTTCCATCGTTTCGAGATAGAGCCGCTTCCGGGTCACTTCGGGCGCATTCCGGTATTCCCCGAGAAGCGCCGTGAATCGCGTCGATTCGCCGCGCGCCTCGATGATCTTCGAACGCCTGTAGGCCTCGGCACGCTCGCGCAGTTCGGCGACTTCCGAGCGCGCCCTCTCGAGGATCTCCCGCGCATCCCCCTCAGCCTCGAGTTTCAGGCGCTTCGCGTCCTGTGCCGCGCTGACGACATCCGCAAAGGCATCACGGACGGCCTCGGGTGCCTGGGGCTTCTCCAGGTTGATCCGATCGATATCGAAGGGTGGCCCGTGTCCGACCTCCGACAGATAGGACGAAAGCATCGATTCGAGAAGCGCTTCCGCTTCCCTCTCGATCTCGCTTCGATCCTGCGAGAGGACCGCATCGATCGTCTTCTTTCCGATCACGGTCCGCATCGCCGCTTCGGTCGCGTCATGCAGGATGGCACCCGGATTCGCCATCGCGAACCGATAGGCATAGGCGTCGGCGATCTTGTACTGGAGTTCATACGCCACGTTGATGATGTTTCCATCACCCGTCTGTACGGCGTCGCGCTTGAGCTGCTCGGCGATCTGTTCTTCCTCGGTATCACCCGGCACGCCCGGAGTCGACCGCGCCAGGCGCGTCCCGAAGGATTCCGTCCTCAGTTCGCTCGTGTTGACGACGACGTGGGATTCCAGCGGCGGCGGCCAATGCCAGGCGAGTCCCTCGACGCTCCGGGTCCGATCGTACGCGCCCAGTCGGAGGATCACCGCCGCCTCCCCGGGTTCGAGACGGTAGATCCCCTGCCATCCCCAGCCGAACAGGATCGCCAGCGAAAGCAACAACACGAGCCAGTTCAGGATCGTCCGCGTCAACCCTCGACCGGCCTGGTCGGCCGCACTGCCCCCTCCGCTCGCGTCTTCATTCGCCCCCACCTAGGCGTCTCCGCCTTCGTCCGGCCGACGCACGTATTCCTGCGAAGCGGTCAGCTGGTCGTAGAAGGGACGAATGAGATCGATCGGGATCGGAAAGATCGTCGTCGAACTCTTGTCTCCACCCGCGATCTCCGCCAGCGTCTGCAGGTAGCGGAGCTGGAGGCCCGCGGGTTCCGTCGACAGGGTGGCGGCGGCGTCTGCGAGACGCTGGGAGGCCTGCAACTCGCCCTCGGCGAGCGTCACCTTCGCCCTTTTCTCCCGCTCCGCCTCGGCCTGCTTCGCCATGACGCGCTGCATCTCCTGTGGGAGATCGATCTGTTTCAGCTCGACTGCTCGGACCTTCACGCCCCAGGGCTCCGTCTGCTGATCGATGATCTCCTGCAATTTCTGGTTGAGACGCTCCCGATCCGAAAGCAGATGGTCGAGTTCGGCCTGGCCGCAGACGCTCCGCAGGGTCGTCTGCGCGAGCTGCGACGTTCCGTAGAGATAGTTCTCGACCTGGATCACCGCCTTTTCCGGATGCAGGACACGAAAATAGAGCACCGCATTCACCTTGACCGACACGTTGTCCAACGTGATGACTTCCTGGGAGGGCACATCCATCACGATTTCACGCAGACCGACCTTCACCATCCGGTCGATCCCCGGAATGATCCAGCGCAGCCCGGCCGTCCGTACGCCGGCGTAACGCCCCAACCGGAAGACCACCCCACGCTCGTATTCGCGCAGGATGCGAACGCCGAGAAGGAGCAGGATCACCACGAAAACGACAAAGACGGGAATTGCAAACAACGATTCTTCCTCCTTCCGGCGGCGCCCCTCGAGGCTCAGCCGGCGGTGGTCCGGTTTTCCGGCCCTGGCCCCTGTGCTCGACGCACACGAAGCATGAGCCCCTCGACGCCGACGATTTCAACCGGCTCACCCGCCGCGATCGGCTCGTCCGCCCGGCTGTTCCAGTACTCGCCCCGGACGAAGACCTTACCCGAAGAATCGGAATCCGGATCGATCGCGGTCTCGGCGCGGCCGACCATCCCGACCATCTCGTCGACCCCCGCCGTCTGCCGCGTGCGGAAGGTCCGCCCGAGGCTGTAGATGATGAAGAGTCCGATCACGCTCATCGCCCCGGCGATCGGCACCAGGACCTCCCAGAACGAAACCGTCAGGTCGGAGACCTCGGGCCGGTCGAAGATCATCGTCCCACCGATCAGGAAAGAGGTGATGCCCGCCGCGAAGAGGAGCCCGAAGGACGTGATGAAGAGCTCGGCGATCAGCAGACCGACCCCGAGCAACACCAGCAGCACGCCGATCCACGAAAAGGGAAGGATCTGCAGGGCGAATCCGAAGAGGATCATCGCGACGATGCCGACCGTTCCCGGAATGATCAGGCCCGGGCTCTGGAATTCCATGTAGAGCCCGATCGCGCCGATCGCGAAGAGGATCGTCGCGACGTTGGGATCGGAAAGAAAATCGAAGACGGCCTGGACGATCGTCATCTCGACGGGAACGAGGGAGGCGTCCGCCACGGAAAGCGTACGTTCTTCGTCCCTGACCTTGACCGTCATCCCATCGATCTTCGACAGGAGTTCGGCGCGGTTCCGAGCGACGAGATCGATCACCCCGAGTTCGAGAGCCTTGTCCGCGGTCACGGCCACCGAATTCCGAACCGCTTCCTCGGCCCATTCGACGTTCCGATCCCGCTGTTTCGCGATCGACTGGACGTAGGCGGCGAGATAGTTCTCGATCTTCTTCTCGACGACGCCCCGGGCACCCTCGTCGCCCTCCCTGCCCGCAGGCGGCCGATCGGACCCGCCCCCGAAAAGGCTGACCGGATGGGCCGCGCCGATGCTCGTTCCGGGCATCATGGCGGCCACGTTCGAAGCGAGCGTGATGAAGGTCCCGGCCGAGGTCGCGGATGCGCCGCGGGGGGCCACGTAGACGATGGTCGGAACCGACGCGTTCAGCATCGCCTTGATGATGTCCTGTGTCGCGGAAACCAGCCCGCCCGGCGTGTCGAGCTCGATCAGGACGGCTTCCGCACCCGTCTCCTCGGCCCTTTCGATCGCACCGATCAGATGATCCGCGCTGGCGGGATTGATCGAGCCGTCGATCGTGACGAGCAGGATCTCGCTGGCGCTCGCGACCGCACCCCATGAGATCAGGAAGATGCTGAGCACACCGGCCATCAGCGGCCCGAATCGTCTCATCGAGACTCTCGCAGCTTCTCGATCCGGTCGAAGAGCTCGGCCGCTACACCCGACTTGGGCATCAGCGACAATCTCTCGACCTCACCGTTGGGCCAGACGAAGAGGACGGCATTCTCATCGACCTCGAAACCCGCATCCGCCCGGGAGATGTCGTTCGCGACGATCAGGTCGCAACCCTTCCGCGCCAGCTTCCGTCGCGCGGCTTCGACGACGTCATGGCTCTCGGCGGCGAACCCGACGATCGTCCGGTCACCCTTGCGCGTGGAGATCTCCCGGAGGATGTCGGGATTCTCGACGAGTTCGAGGGTCATCCGGCTCTCCCCGCCGAGATCCTCCTTCTTGATCTTCCGTTCGGCCCGTCGCGCCGGCCGGAAATCCGCGACGGCAGCAGCCTTGATCACGATCGTCGCCGTCTCGAACTCGTCGAGAACCGCCTGCCGCATCTGCCGAGCGCTTTCCACGTCGATCCGACGCACACCGAAAGGCGTTTCCAGATTCGTCACGCCCGCTACCAGCACGACCTCTGCTCCCCGCCGATACGCCTCGGCGGCGATGGCGAAGCCCATCTTTCCCGACGAGCGGTTCGTGATGCTGCGAACCGCGTCGATCGGCTCCGCCGTACCCCCGGCCGTGACCAGGACACGCTCGCCCTCGAGCGCCTTCGAGCCGAGGCAGGCTTCGGCGGCCGCGACGATCGTCGCCGGATCGCTCATCCGGCCCTGGCCTTCCCAGCCGCACGCGAGCTCGCCCTTCTCGGGCCCGACGACGAAGACACCCCATGTCTTCAGACATGCGAGGTTCTCGCGCGTCGCCGGATGGTTCCACATGTTCACGTTCATCGCGGGCGCGATCAGGACGGGCGCCCGGGTCGCGAGCAGGATGGCGCTCACGAGATCGTCCGCGAGACCCTGCGCCATCTTCGCCATCAGGTTGGCCGTACACGGCGCGACCAGGACGAGATCGGCCTGATCGGCCAGGCCGATGTGGTCGATCTCGCCCTCTTCCCCGGGATCGAAGAGATCCCGGCGCACGCTCTGTCCGGAAACGGCCTGGAGCGAAAGCGGCGCGACGAATC
>DRKE01000320.1 GCA_011051925.1 Deltaproteobacteria bacterium | reverse complement strand
CGGTACGCACCCGATTCGAACGCTCTTCCTCGACCGCGGCGAGGCGCTCTCGGGGGGAGCGGTCGCTGCGGGCTATCGCGACTGGATGCTTCTGGGGCCGGTCTTCGAGTCGAGAATCCTGGCATGCCGTCGCGACCGGAGCGACCAGGCGATCTGAAAAGAAGGGGATCCGGGGCCCGACCGGAACGTGGAGCGCAGGGCCCGAGGCCTGCGTCGAAAGAAAGGTTCGACATGATCGAGAAGACGGTCCGGAACTGGCATCGATTCCTGCGCGGCGAGTACGAAGCCGGTCTGGACGGGCTTCTGCACGATGACTGTGTGTTCTATTCGCCGGTCGTCTTCACGCCGCAGCGGGGCAAGGCGATCACGAAGATGTATCTGACGGCCGCCGGGGCCACCCTGGGCGAAGGCCCGGGCGACGCGGGGACCCGCGAATCCGATCCCGGCGAGATCCCCTTCCGCTATGTCAAGGAGATCTTCTCCGGAGATACGGCCGTCCTCGAATTCGAGCGCACGCTCAAGGGCAAGTACATCAACGGCATCGACATGATCACCTGCGACGACGAGGGCAGGATCATCGAGTTCAAGGTCATGATCCGGCCGCTCCAGGCCGTGAACCTCCTGCATGAGCAGATGGCGGCGATGCTCGAGAAGATGGGTGGGGCGGGCGCCAGCTGAGGAGATCAGCCGGGCATCCGCTCGAAGCTCGGCAGCCCCTCCGGAAGGAGATGGAAGGTCTGTTTGTCGATCGTGTAGATCGCCATCTGCGGGCCTTCGTAGATCGCGGGATCATCGAGGGTCCCCACCTTGAGGATCACCGCGCCCGGCATTCCGGGGGAACGCGCCAGGATGTGGGTGCCGCATTGCCCGCAGAACTCGCGGCTGACCGGATTCTCGAGGTCGTCGCGTGAGAAACTCGCGGGTTCTCCGCGGGTGTATCGGAAGCCGGCGTCGGGCAGGACGAGAACATGGTTCGGGCCGCCGCCCGAGACGTATTGGCATTCCCGGCAAGGGCATTGGCCCTTGAAGAGCGCTTCGCCTTCGGCCGCGTACCGCAATCCGCCGCAATCGCATCCACCTTCGAATTCCATGCCTTTCTCCATCCATTTCCAGCCGGGTCCGTCCGAGTCGGGCGGGAACCCGAATCTATCGGGGTTCATCGGATGCTGCCGAGGGGGTCCGGCCCCGTTCGTGTGACGGCCTCGTCCTTCGAGGCACTCAAGCTCGGATCGCGAGCGGCCGTTTCCTGTCACAGGCAAGACGGGCCGAGCGGCGCGGGGGAGCAGCATCCTCCGCCTCCGGTCCGGGTGGAGGGCGAAGTCCATGCGCAGGTCCATGCTGATTCCATTGGGGCTGCTCGCCCTTCTGGCGACGGGGTGTCCGAAAGTCGTCGAAGACGGCGAAGTCGGCGTGGTGACTTCGTTCGGGGACATCGATCCCGAAGAGAAGACCGACCCGGGCCTCTATCTCTCGATCCCGCTCTTGCGGAGTCTCAGCATCTACAACGTGAAGACCCTCGAGATGAAGGAGACCATGCAGGTGCCCACGGCCGACGAGATGTTGGTCGGGCTGGACGTGTCGGTCTTCGTCCATCTCGACGACTCCCGTGTCGCCGAATTGCGGAGCAGCGTGACGGGCGATCCGTTCCAGACGCTGTTGGTTCCGACGCTGCGCAGTCAGACACGCGAGGCGGCCGGAGGATTCAAGGTCGAGGATTTCTACAACCAATCGAAACGGGCCTTGATCTCGAGTGCGATCAAGGCCGGAATGATGTCCAAGATGGAATCCCGCGGCCTCGTCATCGAGGACATCCTCATTCGTGACATCGTGCCGCCCCAGGCCTTCCAGCGAGCGGTCGAGAAGAAGCTCGAACAGAAGCAGAGAGCCGAACAGAAGCAATTCGAACTCGAACAGGCGAAGCTCAACCGGGAGATCGAAAAGACCCGGGCCGAAGGGGCGGCGCTCGCGATGGCCGAGGTCCAGGAGAAGTTGACGGATCGCTACCTCCAGTATCTCTGGATCCAATCCGTGGCCGAGAACCCGAACATCGAAAAGGTCTACATCGCGACGGAACTCGGACTGCCCCTGTTCAAGGAACAGGAATGAGTCGACGCGGAAGTCGGTGATCCCGGAAGCGGGGCGGGCGCGCGATGCCGTAGATCCTTCCCTCCGTCCCCCGTCCCTCGCGTCGGCCGGCTGAGGCGTCTTGCACGCCCGGTTTCCTGAACTATCGTCATAAAATGACAATCGTCATTTTTCGGGAGTGGCCGTCTCCAGCGTCGCGCCATCTCCCGTCGGATGACGGGAAGACGATGCTCGGGGCCCGTCGATGCAGGCCCCAGCGAAGGAGTTCGCCATGAGGGATTTCGAAGGTCGCGTCGCGGTCGTGACGGGGGGAGCGAGCGGAATCGGGAAGGCCCTCGCGAAGGCCTTCCGCTCGGAGGGAATGAAGGTCGTCATCGCGGACGTCGAGGAACCGGCCCTGAAGGCGACCTGCGAGGAACTCGGAGGCGACGTGATCGGGGTCGTGACCGACGTGTCCGATCCCGATTCGGTCCAGGCCCTGGCCGACCGCGTCTTCGAGACCCATGGCGCCTGTCACATCCTGTGCAACAACGCGGGCGTCGCGGCCCCGAATCTCGATCTCTGGGAGACGGAGCCCTCGGACTTCAAGTGGGTCCATGGGGTCAACGTCGCCGGCGTCGCCCATGGCGTACAGGCCTTCGTTCCGCGCATGATCGCTTCGGGCGAGCCCGGCTTCGTGCTGAATACCTCGTCCGGAGACGGTGGCATCTCGCCGCTGGCCCAGCAGGTCGTCTATGCGTCGAGCAAGGCCGCGGTCTCGACGATGACCGAATGCCTGGCGGCGCAGTTGATCGGCCGCGGAACCCGACTCAGGGCCGCGATCTTCTACCCGTCCGGGGGCATGCTCGACACGGGGATCTGGACGACCAAACGAAACCGACCGGCGGAGCTGGCACGTCGCCGGGAGGTCGACGCCCAGCAGGAGACGACCTTCGATGCGTTCATGGAGGGAGCGAGAAAAGCCGGTTTCGATCTGCCCGTCCAGGATCTCGATGAACTCGCGCAGTTCGTCCTGGAGGGCATCCGCAACGAGGATTTCGTCATCATGATCGATCGGGAATCGATGGAAGCGACGCTCAACGAGCGGGCAGCCAAGCTGGCGCGGGGCGAGTGTCCGATCGAACTCGAGCAGATGGGACTGTCCTGAACGGCAAAGGAAGAGAGGAGATCCGGGATGTCGCAGACAGGTTCCAATGGGCGGTCGGCCTCCGATCGGCTCCTGCTGATCAGTTCGGATTGTCACGCGGGGGCGCTGCCCGTGATGTACGAGGAGTACATGCCCCGGAAATATCATGCGGCGGCGACCGAGTGGTGGCTGGGCTACGCGCGGGAAATGATGCATCGGGCGGGCACGTTCTTCGACCAGGAAGCCGTCGAGGCCTACGCCGAGCAGGCGGGGGAGGGCGGTGGTCGGATGAAGGCGATGACGCTGCCCGACACCCGGCCGAGCGATGACGAGATCCTCGCGATGCTGGCCGACGAGACGAGTCCCTTCGCCCCGCGCCGCGGAGAATTCGACCCGACGACGCGACTCGCCGAACTCGAGGCGGATGGGATCGTGGCGGAGGTCGTGTTTCCGCAGATGGCGCCCTTCGGAGCGGGACTGATGCAATATCGACATCCGGTTCCGCCGGAGCACAACCTCGAGGGCATCCGCGCCTACAATCGCTGGCTGGCGGACCTGTGCAAGACGAATCCGGGTCGCCATGCCGGTGTCGCGCTCATCAACGTCGAAGACATCGACGTGACGGTCAAGGAGATCCGGAACGCGAAGGACATGGGGCTCTGGGGAGGCGTCCTGCTTCCGACGAGCACCGGAGACCACCCCTACTACCACGACGAACGATACGAACCGATCTGGTCGGTCTGCGAAGAGCTGGGCATGCCGATCCAGTCGCATGCCGGATGGTCGCCGGACTACGGCGATGGCCCGGCGGCGACACCCATGTACATCAGTGAGGTCGACATGTGGGCGCATCGTCCCTTCACGGCGCTTCTCTGGTCCGGCGCGTTCGAACGGCATCCCGACCTCAAGTACGTCCTGACCGAGACCGGTTGTTCGTGGATTCTCGAGACGCTCCGCGTGCTCGAGTTCAAGGCCGACAATCCGATCTTCAAGCATTTCACGAAGGATCTGTCGCTTCGCCCGAGCGAGTACTTCGCCCGGCAATGTTTCATCGGCGCCTCCTTCATGCCGGCTCACGAAGGGCGTGACCGCCATGCGATCGGTCTGGACAAGCTGATGTGGGGCTCGGACTATCCCCATCTCGAGGGGACCTGGCCGAACACGATGGAGGCCCTTCGTGAGACCTTCGGAACCTATCCCGAGGCGGAGATCCGGGCGCTGCTCGGAACGAACGCGGCCGAGGTCTACGGTTTCGACCTCGACGCGCTCGCACCGATCGCCGAACGGATCGGTCCGACGCTGTCCGAACTGCGCGCCGGCGCGTGATGTCCGTCATGGAGAGCGTGCCGAGTCGTCGGGAGAGGAGGCGTCTCGAGATCCGTGATCGGATCGTCGAGACCGCCCGGCTTCTCTTCGAGACCCAGGGATACGAATCGACGACCGTGAGCGAGATCGCCGAGCAGGCCGACATCGCCTATGGAACGCTCTTCCAGCATTTCTCGTCGAAGCTCGAACTCCTGCGTGAGGTATCCGGTCGCGTGCTCGCCCGGCTCTTCGAAAACGTCGACGAGGTCGGAAAACGGACGGATGCCTTTCCCGAACGTCTCGTGATGCTCTTCGACCGGACGGCCGAGAATGCCGAGGCGATGGGGGCGCGCAGCCGGGAACTCATCAGCACCATGCTGGCGCTCTCGATTCCCGACACGGCGGATGCCGATGATCGGCGGATCCGGATCGCCTTTCGTCGCTTCCTCGAAGAAGGGGTCGCCGCCGGAGAGATCCGTGGCGACGAGGATCTCGAGACCCTGCTCGAGGTGGTCGTCGGGGTCTGGTATTCGCTCTTTCTCGGTTGGGTCCGGATCGACGGCTATCCGCTCCGCGAGAAAGCCGGCAGCGTTTCGCGTTTCCTCGTTCGCGCGCTCGACGGATCCCCAGGCCCGATCCCGCAGACGGCCCCTGCGGATCCTACCGGATGCGAAGGACGCTGAGCAGATCGCTGTAGTCGTCCGTCCAGATCGGGACGTCCTCCACGTCGGCATTCCCGAGCGGTTCGAGACGCATGTGGTCCGGCGGCAGCTTCATCGCCCGGATCCGCCGGCGGAGGAAGCGGGCCAGGCGATCGACGCGCTCGGAATCCGGCGCCAGGACGATCCAATGGGAATCCCGGCTCTGGAAGCGCGGCGCGTCCGCCGTCCGGATGACGAGGGGGGACAATCCGATCTCCAGTCCCATGCGTGCGACGAGGGGGAGCAGGTCGAAGTGCCGATTGGAGACATGGACGGCGATCAGGCCGCCCGGCCGCAGGGACCTCGCGTAGATCCGGAATGCCTCGAGGGTGAGCAGATGGACGGGAATGGCGTCGCTGCTGAAGGCGTCGAGGATGAGATAGTCGAATCCCTGTGAGCCCGAGCGCGCCTGTTCGTCGGCGAGCGCCAGGCGCGCGTCACCCAGCACGACCTCGACGTCGGCGGGGCTCTTCTCGAGAAAACTGAAATAGCCCGCGTCGCGAGCGATGTGCGCGACGGCCGGATCGATCTCGTAGTACCGGAAGGTGTCGCCCGGTCGTCCATAGGCGGACAGCGTCCCTACGCCCAGTCCGATCAGTCCGATCCGGGCCGGCTTCTCCTTCGGCCGCCAGGCGAGGGTCCCCGCGATTCCGGTGGCTCGTCCGTAGTAGGAGGTCGGAATGGGAACGCCCTCGCTCTCGACGAATTCGACTCCATGGAGCGTGCTGCCGCTCACGAGATGTCGCTGGTGGCGGGGGCCTTTCCCGTATTCCGTGACGCGCAGGACGCCGAAGAAGCTCCGCTCCTGGTAGACGATCCGATCCCGGTCGAGATCGTAGGGCCAGAGCGCGAGAAGGCCGAGGGCGAGCGCGAGTGGGGCGCCGATCCGCCATCGCCACCCGACGAGCCCCGGACCCTGGGGCCGGATCGCGCGATGGGCATGCGCCGCGAGAAAAAGGATCAGGGTCAGTCCCAGTCCGAGCCGGACCTCGTAGTAGTCGTCGAAGAGGGCTGGCGCCACGATGCCGACGAAGAGACCGCCCAGGGCGCCCCCCCCCGAGATGCACAGATAGAAGGTCGTCAGGGCGCGAGGGGGAGGACGAAGCCGATAGAGTTCGCCGTGCAGGATCATGCAGCTGCTGAAGAGAAGGACGCAATAGGCGGGAATCTGGACATAGGCCGACTCGCCCAGACTCTCGAGCGCGTCTGCGACAACGTCATCGACCGCCAGACGCAGGATCGCGAAGGTCACGCGGAGACCCAGGGTGAGCGCGAAGGCAACGAGCACGAGGAAGACGTGGGGGGCGGGCCGGTAGTAGCGCTCGGACGCGAAGCAGAGGATGAACGTGAAGAGATAGGTGGCCAGCGGAAGGATCCAGAGAAAGGGAACGCTCGCGACGTCGAGACAGACCGCGTTGGTGACTCCCATCAGGAGGATGACCGCGCAGCCGGGCAGCAGGATCCAGAGCGCGAGTCGGATCCGGTCGAGCGGTTCCGATCCGTTTCGCGGATCCGGGACGGTCGGTACGCCGCCGATCTCGGCCTTCCGGGCGATCCACGCGCAGGCGAGCACCCCGATCGCCGTCGCGGCGAACGCCCAGGACCAGAGGGTGCCCGTCGACGAAAGGGGCAGGCGGGGCTCCAGGAGGAAGGGGTAGGCGAGGAGGGCCGCGAAGGAACCGACATTCGAAACGGCGTAGAGCGGATAGGGGGATCGATCCGGATGCGATCGTGCGAACCACGCCTGGACCAGGGGGCCGGTCGATGCCAGGACCATGAAGGGCAGCGCCACGTTGGCAGCGAGCATCGCGACGATGTCCCCGCTCGGATCCGTCACGTCGTCCGGTTGCCAGACCTCGCCGGGCAGGACGGGGAGAGCGACGAAGGCGGCTCCGACGAAGAGCGCATGGATCCAGATCTGGGCCTTCGGCGGGCTGAAGCGGATCAGGAGATGGGCATAGGCATAGCCGAAGAAGAGCGTCGTCTGGTAGAAGGCCAGGCAGATCGTCCAGACACCCGGGGCGCCGCCGAACCAGGGCAGGATCCGCTTTCCCACCATGGGCTGGACCAGGAAGATCAGGAAGGCCGAGGAGAGGATGGCCAGGACGAAGAGGGCGACGGGGCCATGGGGGGCGCTCCCTCTTCGCGATGTCGGATCCGTGGGCATGGGCGGGCCTGATGGTATGCCAGGGGGGGGGCGGGGTCGATGCGCTTCGCTGGCTGCTGCTCCGATCTTCGATCAGCCTGTCGGGTTCGCCGCTGCCGTCTCGCATCACTCTCGTTGCGCATCACTCTCGTTCCGCACGACCTCGAGGACACGGCTTTCGTTTTCGGCACCGAATCCGAGTTCGGAGGCCCTGTCGAACCGCTCGAGGGCGAGCTCGCCGAGAAGGGCCGCGACGCCCTGTTCTCGTGCAAGGGCGACTCCGTAACGGGTGTCCTTCCTGCGAAGATCGGTGCTGAAGGCGAGGTTCTCGGCATGGGCTTCGGAGGCCATGATCCGGGCTTGCCGAGCGACGTGGAAGGAACCCGCCGCACCCTTCCCGAGGGCTTCGGCGACCTGTTCGGGATCGAGTCCCGCGCGTCTCGCGATTTCCATGGCTTCGGCGGTCGCGGCGATCTCCACGGCCCCGAGCAGGTTCACGATCAGCTTGTAGGCGGTGCCGGCACCGACCGGACCGAAGACGAGCTTCTTCCTGGCCATCGCGTCGAGGAAGGGCTCGGCGCGCCGAAGGGCGCTCTCCTGCCCGCCGATCAGCAGGGTCAGTCGGCCCCGTGCGGCGGCGTCCGGAAGACCCGTGACCGGGCAGTCGAGATAGTCGAGTCCCTTCGCGCCGGCCGCCTCCGACAGCGCCCGCACCCAGGCATGGGACAGCGTCGAGCATTCGACGACCAGGGCCGGGGATTCAAGCGCGTCCAGCATGCCCGATCTGCCCAGCCAGACGGCCCGGCTGGCCGCGTCGTCGGCGACCATCGAAATCGCGATCTCGGCGCCTTCGGCCGCTTCTGCAGGGGTCGAGGCGAGCCGGGCACCCGCTTCGACGAGCGGGCGGGCCTTTTCTGGCGTCCGGTTCCAGACCCGGAGCGCGTGTCCGGCGCGAAGCAGGCTTCCGGCCATGCCGCGACCCATCTGGCCGAGGCCACAGAAGGCGATGCGTCCCATCGATCAGGCTCCTCGTCGGATGATGCCCGCGGCTTCCGGTTCCGCGACGCCCGATCCCGTCGAGACGGGCGTTCGGGAACGAGGTCCGGTTTCAGGTCGTCTGGAGCAGAAGGAGCGCGAAGAGCTCCTCGGCGTCGGTGAACGCGTGTTCGAGAGCCCAACCCGCTTCCGCGGCCCCCTCGACGAATCCTCCGATCGTGAACTTGTAGGAGTGTTCCGTGCAGATGCGTTCGCCCCGTTCGAAGCGGAAGCGCTGGTCTCCGATCGCGACGGATTGATCGACTTCGCTCACGAGGTGCATCTCGATTCGCGCCTCGACCGGGTCGAAGGTCGCTTCGTGGGCGAATCGTTCGGGAACGAAATCGGCGCCGAGCTCGCGGTTGATCCGACGGAGCAGATTCCGGTTGAACGCGGCCGTGACCCCGTCGCGGTCGTCGTAGGCCCGCTCCAGCCGGTCCACGTCCTTGATCAGGTCGATGCCGATCAACATCCGGCCACCCTTCGCACCACACAGGTTCGCACTGCGCCGCAAGAGGGCCGCGCGAGCCGGGCGATCGAAGTTTCCGATCGTCGAGCCCGGAAAGAAGATCAGCCGCCGCGCCCCACTCGATTCGAGAGCGGGCAGGTCGAGCTCCTGATTGAAATCCGCGCAGACCGGCCAGACCGGAAGTCCCGGGAAGCTCCGTGCGATCCGCGCCGCCGCCTCGGTGAGATGCGCTCGCGAGATGTCGACGGGGACGTAGCCCGCGGGCTTCGTCAGGGCCTCGAGGAGTCGATGGGTCTTCGTACTGCTGCCACTCCCGAGTTCGATGACGAGCGCTTCGCCACCGACCGAGTCGGCGATGGCGGTCGCCTGGTCAGAGAGGATCCCGATCTCGGTTCGTGTCGGGTAGTACTCCTCGAGTTCGCAGATCCGATCGAAGAGCTTCGATCCTTCGGCGTCGTAGAAATACTTGCACGGAAGCGTGCGGGGCTCGGCTCGAAGACCCGAGAGGACCTCGGCGGACAGATCGTCCGGGGCGGGATGGAGGTCGTGCAGCGGCATGACCCGTGCGGCAGGAGAGGGTCGGTTCAAGACGACTCCCTGGCGAGTCGGATTCCCGAGAACTGCCATCGGTCGGGTGCGTAGAAGAAATTGCGATAGGTCGGTCGGAGGTGGTCTCGCGAACTCGCGCAGGAGCCCCCGCGAAGGACGAACTGATTGCACATGAACTTTCCGTTGTATTCGCCGAGGGTTCCCGGATCCGGTCGGTAGCCAGGATAGGGAGAGTAGCTGCTGTTCGTCCATTCCCAGAGGTCCCCGTAGGCCTGTCGCAGGCCGGCGTCGCCCTCCCGCGACTCCGCGACCGCGGGATGGAAGCGTTCGGAATCCGCGAGATTGCCTCGCAGCGGGCCGTCCCTTGCGACGACCTCCCATTCCGCCTCGGTGGGCAGCCGGGCGCCGGCCCAGCGCGCGAAGGCATCGGCTTCCAGGAAACTCACGTGCGCGACCGGTTCCGCGTCGAAGAGTTCCCGCTCGCCGGCCAGGGTGAACTCCGTGTAGCCGTCGGGTCCCCCCTGCCAGTAGAGCGGGGCCTGCCAGTTCTCGCGCTGGACGGTGGCCCAGCCGAGATCGAGCCAGAGGGCGGGGTCGCGATAGCCGCCGTCTTCGATGAACTGGCGGAATTCACCATTGCTGATCAGCCGATCGGAGACCTGACAGGGTTCGATGAAGACGCGGTGGGCGGGGCTCTCGTTGTCGAAATGGAACCCGTCCCCGCGATGGCCCAGGACCTGCACGCCATCGGGAACGTCGATCCAGCCGAGTTCGTCCGCCGTCTCCTGACCGGGTGCCAGGGGAGACCGATAGGCGGGCCGCATCGCGTTGCGCGAAAAGAGATGCTTCAAGTCCGTCAGGATCAGCTCCTGATGCTGTCGTTCGTGATGCAGGCCGATCTCGATCGTCCGAAGGCATTCGCGATCCGCGTCCGCGCCTCCCGCGCGCATCAGGGCCTCGACGTGGTCATCGACCCGGGCCCGGTACTCGAAGATCTCGGTCAGGCCGGGGCGCGTGAGGAGACCCCGTTCGGGTCTCGCATGGCGCTCGCCGGCCCCGTTGTAGTAGGAGTTGAAGAGGAACCCGAAGGAAGGATGATGGCATTTGTAGCCGGCCGCGTACTCGATGAGGACGAAGGTCTCGAAGAACCAGGTCGTATGCGCGAGATGCCATTTCGTCGGGCTCGCGTCGGGCATCGATTGGGCGACGCAGTCCTCGGGATCCAGGTTCGCGCAGAGTGCTTCCGTATCCTGGCGCACGCGTCGGTAGTCTTCTCCGGTGAGGGCGGGGACGCGGTGTCTTTCGTGTGGCTCTCTCACACAATCTCCTCGAACGGGTCTCCGGGGCTCGTGAGAGATTAGCGGCTCCCGGCGTGACCGCCGTCGATCGACAGGGCGAGTTGCTTCGCGACCTCCGCGATCGGCCGGTGGTCGAGGTCGACGCGTCGATTCGCCGCCCGCATCTGCTCGTCGTCGATGCGACCGACGAGCGTGCGGAGGGAGGCGACGAGCGCCGGGTCGCGGGCGGCGGAGGGGGCGACGAGGACGACCGCATCGTAGGGCGGGAAGGCCTGGCGCGGGTCTTCGAGGACCCTGAGATCGAAGGCATCGATCCGGCCATCGGTCGAAAAGGCGCTGATCACATCGACCTGTCCCTCGGCAACCGCCGAATACATGAGCGTCGAGTCGAAGCTGCGCTCTTCACGGAATCTCATGCCGTAGCGATCTCGCACCGTGATCCATTCCGGGCGGGCGAAGAACTCGTAGTCGCCCCCGATGGACAACTCGGGAGAGCGTCTGGCCAGGTCGGTGAGCGAGGTGATGCCGAGGCGTTCGGCGCGTGTCCGGGTCATCGCGAGGGCATAGGCGTTCTCGAACCCGAGGGCGCCGAGCAGACGGATGCCATGGCGATCCTCGAGCCAGGCGACGAGTTCCTCGAGCACGATCTCCGCCCTCGCCGGATCCGGCCGCTTCATCTGATTGGCCCAGAGCGTTCCCGAATAGTCGACGTAGACGTCGATCTCGTCGTTCGCCAGCGCCTCGAAAGCGATCGTCGATCCCAGTCCCTGTCGGACCCGGACGTCGAACCCGCTGGCTTCGAGACGGTCGGCGATCAGCGCGGCGAGGATGTACTGCTCGGTGAAGGTCTTGGCTCCCACCGTCACGAGGGGGCGCTGGCCCGCCTGGAGATCACGGGAGACCAGGGGGAGGATCGCGAGTCCCATCGCGACGACGAGGGCGATCGTCGCGAGCCAGGCCAGACGCGTGTCGCGTCGCCGCGCGGCCGCTTCGAAGAGTCGGATGAGTCCGTCGAGGGAAAGCGCGAGGGTCGCGGCGCCCGCGCAGCCGATCAGGACGGCGGTCGTGTTCTGGGTCTGGAGGCCGCTGAAGATGAAATTGCCCAGGCTGGTCGCGCCGACGGGCGTCGAGAGGGTGGCCATGCCGACGGTCCAGACGGCCGCCGTCCGGATCCCGGCCACGATGACGGGCGCGGCCAGGGGAAACCGGACGCGCGCGAGGATCTGGTTCTCGGTCATGCCGATCCCGCGCGCGGCTTCGACGACATCGGGATCGATCCCGAGCGCGCCGGTCACGGTATTGCGCAGGATCGGCAACATGCTGTAGAGGACCAGGGCGACCAGCGCGGGTACGACGCCGATCCTTCCGAGAAGCGGGACCATCAAGGCGAGGAGCGCCAGGCCCGGGATCGTCTGCACGGCGCTGGCGACGGCCAGCAGCGGCGCGGCCAGCCCGGGGCGCCGGACGGCCAGGGCGGCCAGGGGGAGCGAGAAGGCGATGCCCAGGACCAGTGCCGCCACGGTGAGGAAGACGTGGTGCGCGAAATAGTCCGGCAGGTGGAGGAGTTCGTTCGCGAACTGGGAACGATTCACGAAAGGACCTCATCGCTTCCGCCGGTTCCGGTCTCCGTCGTCCTTCCGGCTTCCGGGTCGCGTGGATGGACGATCGCCTGGAGGCGGTCGGTCTGGCGACGCGGCATGTCGAGCAGTCTTTCGACGACTCCGCTCTTCGGTCGCGCATAGAGTTCCGCGGGTCGGCCGACCTGCACGAGCCGCCCCTCGTCCATCACGGCGATCCGATCGGCGAGCAGCAGCGCCTCCGTCACATCGTGGGTCACGAGAACGACCGTGAGTCCCAGCAGTTCCCGGACGGCGACGAGTTCCCGCTGCAGTCCGTCCCGCGTGACGGGATCGACCGCGCCGAAGGGTTCATCCATGAGCAGGATCTTCGCCTCGGCCGCCAGGGCCCGGGCGACACCGACGCGCTGGCGTTGCCCGCCGGAGAGTTCCGAGGGCCAACGTTCGCGATACTCGTCGGCGGGAAGGCCGACGCTCGTGAGGAGCGTGTCCACCCGTGCGCGGATCCGCTCTTCCGGCCACGCGAGAAGCCGCGGCACGGCGGCCACGTTGTCGGCCACACGCCAATGGGGAAAAAGGCCGACGCCCTGGAACACGTAGCCGATACGTCGGCGGAGCTGGACGGGATCGAGGCGGGCGGTGTCCTCGCCGGCCACCAGGATCTGCCCCTCGCTCGGTTCGATCAGGCGGTTGATCATCTTGAGCGTCGTGGTCTTCCCGGAACCCGAGGCCCCCAGCAGGACCAGGGTCTCCCCGGCGGACACCTCGAGGGAGAGGCGATCGACCGCCCGGACCTGTCCCGGATAGCGCTTCGAGACCTCGCGGATTGAGATCATTCCGGGACGGTAGCCCTTCGTTCCGGGGCGGATCCGATCGTCCACGCACGAAGCAGGCTTTCCCGAAGGGACCCGCTCGCCGGAAATCGGGACAAGGCGATACAGATGGGCTAGAAGGTCTTCCTGATTGAACAAGAGTCGGATGATGTTCATCCCGGTTCCGTGTTCTCCGAGTCCGAGTCCGGGCCGGATCGCGGAGGCGGAGAGGCAGCGAGAAGAAGCGGACGAGAGAGACGAGAACGAGAAGAAGAAGAAAAAGAAAAGGAGGCAACCCGATGGCGCATCCCGCCGGCGCCCGATTCGTACCCCGCAGCGCCGAGACCTGGCGCGACCCCTTCCCGATGTATCGGGCGCTCCGGGATCACGATCCGGTCCACGAGGTCGAAGCGGCGGGGGGCGACTACTGGGTCCTGTCCCGCTTCGACGACATCCTGGCTGCAGCGATCGATTTCGCGACCTTCTCGTCGGCCCGGGGACTGACCTTCGCCTACGG
>DRKE01000319.1 GCA_011051925.1 Deltaproteobacteria bacterium | reverse complement strand
GTTCCGAGAGCCATTCACTCTCGGTCACGTCGGAAATCAGGATCAGCAGCCGACCGGCATCCTGAAGCGCACGAAGCCGGACTTCGAAGGCCCGCGCCGCCCCCTCCGCTCCTTCGACGCGAACCAGCCGCGCGCCCCGCTGGGCCCGGCCCGCAAGGCCGTCCCCGCCCTGCCGGAGATCCGGATCGGTCGCGTCGAAGAGCGCCGCGGGAAGACGGGCGGCCAGGAATTCCGACCCCGGGGACGATGCGGACCGGGAGGGGAAGAGTCGACCGAACTCGGCATTCTCGGTCACGATCAGGCCGTCGGCATCGATGACGACCAGGGCGGCCGGCATCTCGGAAACGATCGCCGCGTTGAGGTTCTCGAGATCCCGGATCCTCATCTCGGCCAGACGACGTTGGCGATCGGCTCGCCAGCGACGAACCTGTTCGAGCAGGACGATCGGAAGAACCCGCTCGTGATCAGGCCCGAAACGAACACAATCCGAGGCTCCCGCCCGGAAAGCGGCCAGGGCCGCCTCTTCGGAATCCTCCTCGATCACGACGACCGTCGGCGGACCGACGGACGCGATGCGCTCGAGAAGCGCGGTGGTCTCATCGGCGCCGAGCCGGTCCAGCAGGACGACATCGATCGAGGGATCCTCGATCCTCGCCCGGAGCGCCTCCGGATCCTCGACCCGCAACAACTCGACCGGATCCCCCAACCGCGCCAGGGCGGCGGTGGTATCGACCCTCATCGGTGCGGGCGCCCCGTCTTCCAGGTCACCCGAGGCGACGAGCAGCACACGAATCACGGCAACCGATGGGTCGATGGGGATCGCCAATTCCGCCCCTTCCGATACAGAGGGCCTCGAAGACCTGGATCGACCGGGCGCCAACGACGCCACCCCGTCCATCCACCGCCGAAGCGTCCAGAACCAGGGGGGGCGCCAACGTAGCCGATCCCCCGTGTCCGACCACCGAAGGCCCGATCTGGACGCCCCCGCCCGATCTTCTACACTGGGGAAACCCCCTCCGCAGAGCGGAGATCGTCCCCATTGAAGAATCATGTCCTCGTCGTCGACGACGAAGAACTCTATCGCCGCGCCATCGAACGCATCCTGAGACGGGTCGGCCATGACGTCCTGATGGCCCCTGACGCCGCCGAAGCGCTTCGGATCCTGGCCGCCCGACCCGTCGATCTCGTCCTCTGCGACATCCACATGCCCGGCATCAACGGTCTCGAACTCGTGCGTCAGATCCACGATTTCGCGCCGGACCTGCCCTGCATCGTCATGACCGGCTACAACACGCCGGAAAGCTCGATCGAGGCCCTGCAGGCCGGTGCCTTCTGGTACCTCGAGAAGCCCTTCGAACAGGATCGCCTCGACGTCGTCCGCCAGCTCGTCTCCCAGGCCATCGAACACGGCCACCTGAAATCCGAGAATCGACTGCTCCACCGCCAGCTTCGATCCCGGCACAAATTCGACAGCATCATCGGCAAGAGCGCGAGTCTCGGCCGGACCCTCTCCATCGTCGAGAAGATCGCCGATACCGAGAGCACGGTCCTGATCACCGGCGAGAGCGGAACCGGAAAGGAACTCGTCGCACGTGCACTGCACTACAACAGCCGGCGGGCCGATCGAATGCTCGTGACGGTCAATTGCGGCGCGATCCCGGAGGAGCTGCTCGAATCCGAACTCTTCGGCCACGTGAAAGGCGCGTTCACCAACGCGGTCAGCCATCGCGACGGCCGCTTCACGCTGGCCCATGGCGGCACGATCTTCCTCGACGAGATCGGCGACATGAGTCCCAACCTCCAGGTCAAGCTGCTGCGCGTCCTGCAGGAGCGGACCTTCGAGCCCGTCGGCTCCTCGAAGACGATGAAGGTCGACGTACGCGTGATCGCAGCGACCCATCAGGATCTGCCCGGCCTGATCGAGCAGGGACGCTTCCGCGAGGATCTCTACTACCGCCTGAACGTGCTTCCCGTCGAGGTACCGGCCCTGCGCGATCGGATCGAGGATCTTCCGCTGCTGATCCATCATTTCCTCGACGTGGCCCGACAGGAACGCGGTTCGCGAATCCATGGCGTCTCCGACGAGGCGATGGAGCGGTTGATGGAGTACCACTGGCCGGGCAACGTGCGCGAACTCGAGAATCTGACCGAACGCCTCACGGTTCTCGTTGGCGTCGGCGAGATCGAACTCGACGATCTGCCCGACCACATCCGTGCCGAACCGGCGGTCCTGCCCGATGCCCCCCGGATTCCGTCGACCGGGATCGACTTCAACGAGGTCGTCGGCCGATTCGAAACCGATCTGATCCGACAGGCCCTCGAACACACCCATTGGAACAAGAATCGCGCCGCGGGTCTGCTCGGACTGAACCGGACGACCCTCCTCGAGAAGATCAAGAAGCGCGGGATCAAGCCCGGCGACGCCCCCTCCTGAGGACGGTCTCCGCCGAGGGGCCGCCTGCGGCCTGCGCCCGACGCGCACGCCTTCGTACCGGAGCGTTCGGATCCGAACCAGATTGCAATGGCGTGAACCCTCGAATGTCGAGGCCTTGACGCTTCTGCGCGCGGTCTGCGGACGATGCCGCCCGAGGTGGCACCTGCCCACCGAAAAAAAATGCACAGCGGCCCCGGGACGATTTGCTTCGAATCTTTAGGAATTTAAACGGCTTTTCGACCGGATCCGCATTTCCGGGGCAAGGGAATCGCGTTCCTCCGGTCTTTTCCCCAAGGTTTCGTCGTTCTTGGCACGTCCCCTGCTTAGTGATGCATTCGTCCAGCAATGGCGTCGACGCGGAGGTCGGCGTCGCCAACCGAAGCTGCCGCTCCATGAACGGGCCGCACGAACAGCAAGGCGGGTACATGGCGCGAAAAATGGGAGTACAAGTCGAGATGGAGACGCTTCTGCGTGAAGCCAAGATGAAGCACAACGAGATCCCGCCCCCGCTCAAAGAAGACATCGTGCTCGAGCATGCCCCCCTCATCCGCTACATCGTCAATCGGATCGCCGTCCGTCTCCCCTCCCACATCGACCTCGATGACCTCCACAACACGGGTGTCATCGGCCTGATGGATGCGATCGAGAAATACGATCCCGAGAAGAACTGCAAATTCAAGACCTACGCCGAATTCCGGATCAAGGGCGCCATCCTGGACCAGCTCCGATCCCTCGACTGGGTTCCCCGCAGTGTCCGCCAGAAGGGACGCAAGCTCGAGAAGGCCTACGGTGATGTCGAGCAGAGACTCGGCCGCTCCGCCAATGAAGACGAAGTCGCCGATTCCCTCGGACTCGAACTCGACAAGTTCCACACCCTGATCAACCAGGTACGCGGGATCTCCCTCGTCAATCTCGAAGAGATCCGGGGTACGAATTCCGACGGCGATCGCGCCGGCACCTTCGCGGACATCATCGAGGACGTCCATTCCGAGAATCCCTTCGCCTCATTGAAGCTGATGGAGACGAAGCACGTCATCTCGGACACGATCGGCTCCCTTCCGGAGAAGGAGCGCCTGGTCATCTCGCTCTACTACTACGAAGATCTCAACATGAAGGAGATCGGAAACATCCTGGGCATCACGGAGAGTCGTGTCTGCCAGATCCACACCAAGGCCGTGATGAGACTGCGCTCGAAGCTCAAGGGGATGGTCGACCGCTGAGATCCCGGTCGCGCGCGATCCGCGCGATCGGAGTTCAGGTCTCCTTTTCATAGCGGACGAGCAGGACGGTCGTGTTGTCGACCCCGCCAGCCCGATTCGCCGAGTCGACGAGTCCGGTCGCGATCGTTTCGAGATCTCCGCCGGCCATGATGCGTTCCCCGATCTCGGCATCGCCGACGTGGGTGGTCAGCCCGTCCGTACACAGAACCAGCACGTCCCCCGGCTGGGGCGTCATCTCGGCGAGATCGGGCTCGATTCGCGGTCGGACACCCAACGCCCGGGTCAGGACATGGCGATGGGGATGCGCCCGGGCATCCGCCTCGCTGATCTCGTGGCGTCGCAGCAATTCGGCCACGATCGAATGATCATCGGTCAGTCCTCGAAGACGGCCCTTCCGGACCAGGTAGGCGCGACTGTCCCCCACATGGGCCAGGGCGAGTCTCTCGCCGCCGAAGAGGAGACCGACGAAAGTCGTCCCCATCCCCGCCAGTTCGGGCTTGGCCAGGGAGGCAGCGAAGATCTCGCGATTCGCGCAGCCCACGGCATGCCGGAGTCGCTCGGCCAGACTCACGGACGTCCCCTGGAGCGTCTCGACCGCGCGAATCGCCGCTTCAGAAGCCAGCTGACTGGCGACCTGCCCTGCCCGATGGCCCCCCATGCCATCCGCTACGAGATAGAGCCCCAGATCCGGCACGATCGCGTAGCAGTCCTCGTTCACCTGTCGGCGCATCCCCACGTGGGTGGTGGCAGCGGAACGCAGCAACATCCAGCCTCTCCGGCCCCGGATGATCTGGGGGCCCCTCCCCGGCGTATCGGAGCCGCCACGCCAGCGCTTGACGGAAGTTCCGGGAGAGACCCCAGGAGCATGCAAAAAACCATTCAATCACGTGCAAGACCGGGACGATAAGGCCTTTGAGCGGTACGCTGATAGCAGACCGGACCCGAGCGGTCCGAATGGGGGGATCATGTCCAGAACGCTTCTCCTGGCCGATGATTCGGTCGTCATCCAGAAACTCGTGGGGCTTTCCTTCGCGAACGAAGACGTGGAGATCGTCGCGACGGACAATGGCGACGATGCCGTCACGAGAGCGCGTGAGACATGTCCCGACGTCATCCTCGCGGATGTCGTCATGCCTGGAAAGAGCGGCTACGAGGTCTGCGAAGAGATCAAGCGCGATCCGGCGCTGGCCCATGTTCCCGTCCTGCTCCTGACCGGAACCTTCGAAGCCTTCGACGAGAATCGCGCCGCTGCGGCCGGGGCGGATGGTCACATCACGAAACCCTTCGAGGCCCAGGCCCTCGTCGAACGCGTGAAGGAAGTGATGGCTGCCGCCGATGCGCCGCGGCGACCGCTTCCGGAAACCCCGACCGCGCCGGCCCCTCCCGCCGTTGACGACCTCTTCGACGACGGAGTCACGACGCTCGCCCCCGATCCGACGCGACCCGGGCCGCTCCAGACCGCGGTCGCCGACGAGGCCTCGGCGACCCTCGACGTCACCCCCTCGATCCCGGCGACGGAAACCGGCTCGCGAACCGACACGTCGTTCTTCGGCGCCCCGGGCGAAGGGGCGGCTTCCGATCTCGACCCCATCGCCGGGAACCTGTCCCTGGGCGAATCTGTCGCCTCCACACCCGAAGCCACGCCGCCGATGGAGGACGACGCGACGATCGCGGTCCTGCCCGACGCCCCACCGCCCCTCCCGGCCAGCTCGGGCGATCCGCTCGCGGGCTTCGAGGACGATTACGGCCTGGGTGAACTGCCCCCGATGCCCCCACCCGCCGTCGCAGATCTGGACTCCGCGCTCGACGCGGCCACGCCCGATCCCGCCGCGACGATCCTCGTCGGAACCGATGATCGGAGCAGCACCACTTCGCCCGATCTCGACGGGGAACCCGGGATCGGAAGCCCGGACCTCACGGTCCACACGCCCTCCGCTGCGGTCGACAGCGCCGCCACCACGGCCCAGAGCCCACCCGCCTACGATCCGGTGGCCCCTTCCAATCCGCCGGCCGCCGCCACCGCCGTCGCCGATCTCGACATCAGCCTTTCCGAGGCGCCCCCGGAGCCGCCACCACCGGCACCCGAGCCCCTCGATCTCGGGCCATCGAACGTATCGCCCGACGAACTCGACTTCGCCTTCGACGTTTCCGAACAAGCCCCGGCGATGGAGACGGGAGACGCGTACGAAGATTCCTTCTCCTCCTTGATGGACATCTCCGAATCCCAGATCCTGGGCGGAGCCATCTCCGAAACGGGACCGCCGGCGCCCCCGGCCGGAGGGGCGCCCCAGGATTCCGAAGCCCTGGCCGCCGGCTATGACGTGTCCTCGAGCGATCTGGCGACGGCCTTTTCCCCGGCGGCGCCTTCAACCGGGATGGCCGCCACGGAGGCCGCTGCGGAGACCGCGGCGGGGCCCGAGCCCGCGACCGGGCCACCGATCACGTCGGCGGAGCCCGAACCGATCGCCGAGACCGTCGCGGTCCCGGAACCCGGATCCGGTCCCGACGCCACCCTGCCCCCAGCGGCATCGCAGGCGGATCCACGGATCGCGGACCTGTCGCCGATGATGGAACAGCAGATCCAGGAGACCCTCGAGAAGGTGGCCTGGGAAGCATTCTCGGACCTTTCCGAATCGATCGTGAAACAGGTCATCGACCGCGTCGAGAAGATCGCCTGGGAGGTCATCCCCCAGATGGCCGAAACCCTCGTGCGCGAAGAGATCCGGAAGATGAAGGGCGAGGGCGACTGAGTCCATCGACCGATCCCGGCCTCTGGTAGACTCCGGAACCCGTTCGTGCACTCCGGAGTCGAAGCCATGGCCACCCTCCCCCCCGACGACGATTGGCAGGTCCTGCTGGATCTGGCCCTCTCCGAAGACATCGGGCCCGGCGACCTCACCAGCGAACTCGTCGTGGAGAAGGACCGGCGCGGCCAGGCCCGAATCGAGGCGCGGCAGTCCCTGATGGTCGCGGGGCTTCCGATCGCGCGTGAGGTCTTCCGTCGCGTCGACCCCGAACTCGAGATCGAATCGCTGCCGGGCGTCGTCGATGGCGTGCGCGCCGCGCCCGGGACCCCCCTCCTCCGGCTCCGCGGACGTGTTGCCTCGATCCTCGCCGCGGAGCGAACGGCCCTGAATTTCCTCGGTCGACTCTGCGGGATTGCGACCCAGACCCGCTCGCTCGTCGATCGCGTGACCCACCTCGGCGTCGACCTGGTCGATACCCGCAAGACCACGCCCGGCTGGCGGGTGCTCGAGAAATACGCGGTCGCCGTCGGGGGAGGAACCAATCATCGGGTCGGGCTCTTCGATGCCATTCTCGTGAAGGACAACCACATCGCCGCAGCCGGCAGTCTCGATGTTGCGGTCGAACGCGCCCTGTCGGGCGCGCCCGACGGCGTCCCCGTCCAGGTCGAGGTCGAGTCCCCGGAGATGGCCGATCGGGCGGTCGAACTCGGTTGCCGCTTCCTGCTCCTCGACAACCTCGAACCCGAACAGGTCCGTCGGATCGTCGAACGGCATGCGCCCGGCGTCCTGCTCGAAGCCTCGGGCGGGATCGGCCCGGACAACCTCCTCGACTACGCCGAAACCGGCATCGCGCGGATCTCGATGGGCGCCCTGACCCATTCGGTCCGCTCGGCGGACGTCGCCCTCGAAGTCGACCTGCTCTCCGGTCCGGACCCCACCGGTCGGAATCCGGAGGGGGCATGACTCCCCTGACGAGCGGCCCCCGACAGATCCTCACGGCCCTTCGCGAGCGCCCCGGGACTCCCCTTTCCGGGGAAATCCTGTCCGAACGCCTCGGCGTCTCACGAGCACAGATCTGGAAGCACGTGGGCATCCTGCGCAAGCACGGCTATTCGATCGAAGGCGAGCCGGGCGGGGGCTATCGGCTCCTGGGAACCCCCGACCGGCTCTACCCATGCGAGATCGAAGCCGGGTTGGGAACACGCTGGCTGGCCCGACGAATCGAACATCTCGAGGAGACCCCCTCGACGAACCAGGTCGCCTTCGACCTCGGAAGGGAAGGCGCCCAGGCCGGCACCGTCGTCATCGCCGAGAGCCAGACCGCCGGACGCGGACGACTCGGGCGGAGCTTCTTCTCCCCCCCGCATCAGAATCTCTATTCCTCGATCGTGCTGCGACCCGAGGGCACGATTGCCGACACGCCGACGCTGATTCTCGGGGCGGCCGTCGCCGTGGCGGAAACCGTGGCGGAATTCCTGGACGACGACTCCGCAGTCGAGATCAAATGGCCGAATGACGTCCTGATCCGCCGCCGGAAGACATCGGGAATCCTGATGGAAAGCAGCGCCGAGGGCACCCGCCTCGCCTTCGCCGTACTCGGAATCGGCGTGAACCTCAACGTCGATCGCGAGATCTTTCCCGACGAGTTCAGGCGCCACGCCACCAGCCTGTCGAGCGAGCTGGGGCGTCCGGTCGACCGCGTTGCCTTCACGCGAAGGCTCTTCGAGAATCTCGAGACCCAGCTCGACCGCCATTCAGCGGGCGGCTTCGAAGTCCTGCGGCCCCGCTTCGAATCCTTCTTCCGGATGCGGGGGGAGGACGTCGGCATCGACGAGATCGGTGGATCGTCCCTCTCTGGTATCGCCCGGGGCATCGCTCCCGACGGCGCCCTCGAGATCGAAGTGCGCGAAGGGCCGCGAAGCGGCGAGGTCGTGCGCGTGATGGCGGGCGACGTCACACTGGCCAAACCCCGGGCTGCGTCGTCATCATGATCATGATCGATCCGAGCGCTCGCTCGCAGACACACCGGCGATCCGCCGATCCGACTCCCCCCACCGAAGGAATCGAATCTTGAGCGAACCGACCCTCCTCGTCATCGATGTCGGAAACACCAACGTCTCCCTCGGCGTCTACGACTATGCGGGCGGCGAGGCCCGGCTCGCCCAGCATTGGCGGCTGTCGACCCACCGCGAGCAGACTTCCGACGAAGTCGCCATCTCGCTCTCGGCCCTCTTCGCGAGCGAGGGCCGGAGTACCGAGGAGATCAGCGACGTGATCCTCTCGAGCGTCGTTCCACCGGTCGTCCCGATCTGGGAGCGGGTCTCGAGCAAACTCTTCGGGCAGCCGCCCCAGATCGTGGGCCCCGGCATGCGAACGGGCATGCCGGTCCGATACGAGAACCCCCACGAGGTCGGTGCCGACCGGATCGTCAACGCCGTCGCGGCCTTCGAGATCTATGGCGGTCCGATCATCGCCGTCGATTTCGGAACGGCCACCACCTTCGACTGCATTTCCGAGCGCGGGGAATACCTCGGAGGCGTCATCTGCCCGGGCATCCACATCTCGATGGAGGCGCTCTTCGAACGGGCGTCGAAGCTCCACCGCGTCGAGATCGCGCGCCCCCGCTCCGTCATCGGCCGCACCACGACGGGGGCGCTGCAGTCGGGCTTGCTCTACGGCTACGCCGGAATGGTCGATTCAATGGTCGTGCGCATCCGACAGGAACTCGGTGAAGCCGCCACGGTCGTGGCGACGGGTGGCCTGGCCCGCCGGATCGCGAGCGAGAGCGACGAGATCCGCGAAGTCGCCCCCTTTCTCACCCTGGACGGGCTCAGGATCCTGTTCGAGAAGAATCGCTCCCCGAACGCCGGATGAGCCCCTCGTCGGGATCAAGTCGTCCTCTTGCGCGGCCGATGCACGGAGCAGAATGCCTGTACCGCGACCGGTCCCAAGGCCCCCCCTCGAGTCGGGGTGAGGGGCCAAAGGCCCACCCGGTCCGAACCGGATCGCGTTCGCCTGGAGTTCGAGCGACTTGTCCACAACCGCCGCCAACGTCCGGAAAGTCAAGCTGAAGCTCTCGGCCCAGGCGGAGAGATACGCCCGTCGGGACGCGCCCCTCGAAGCCCGCCTGATGGCCGCCCGGGGCGCACTCCCCCTCGATCCGATCGAACTCGGCACGGTCCTCTTCGTTCTCTGCAGCGATCCCGAACCCGAAGTGAAGGAAACCGCGCGGAGGAGTCTCGAAACCCTCCCCGAAGCGGTTCTCGGCCCGATCCTGAAGGGTCCGACCCATCCCGCCCTGCTCTCCCTGCTCGCGCAGATCCACAAGGAGAACGAAGCCCACTGCGAGACGATCGCCCTCAACAACGCGACCGATGATGCCACGATCGCCTGGCTGGCGACACTGCCACATAGTCGGGTCGTCGATATCATCAGCCAGAATCAAGAACGGATGATGCGAAGCGAGGAGATCGTCGAGGCGCTCGGCGCGAATCCCCTGACGGGACGAGCCGTGATCGAGCGCATCCTCAGCTTCCTCGGCCTCGAAGAACGCGAGACGACGGAGGACGACGATGAAGCACTCGACGAGGCCGAGGCCGAAGCGGCCGTTCTCGAGATCCTCGGCGGCGACATGGGCGACATCGCGCGTCTGCTCGCCTCCGAAGGCGATGTCGAAGACGAGGAGATCGAAGGCAGCCTCTACGCCGCGGTCCAGAACATGACCGTCATGCAGAAGATCAAGCTCGCCCGGGTCGGAGGCAAGGAGGCCCGCTCCATGCTCGTCAAGGACCGCAACCGGCTCGTCGCCTCCGCGGTCCTGGCCAGCCCGAAGCTGACCGAAACCGAGGTCATCGCCTTCGCCCAGAGTCGCTCGATCGGCGACGAACTGCTTCGGATCATCGCCAACAATCGCGAGTGGACGAAGAACTACCAGATCAAGCTCGCCCTGACGATGAATCCGAAGACGCCGATCCCCCAGGCGGTCAAGTTCCTCAACTACATCCAGGACAAGGACCTGCGCCATCTCATGAAGAGCAAGGACGTCCCGAGCAACATCAGCGCCCATGCCCGCCGCATCCTGACCAAGAAGGGGAAGCTCTGATGTCCGAGCTGAATGCGCGCATTCTCTTCTGGGGAATCGAAGGCGCGGGAAAGACGACGACGCTGCAGAAGATCCATGCCAAGCTGCGGCCCGACCTGCGCGGGGAACTCCGCCACGAGCCCACGCGCCTCGATCCCACCGTGACCTATGAAGCGCTTTCGATCCGCCTGGGCGAGGTCGGTGGAATCGGGACGGAGATCGAGCTGATCGCCGTCCCGGGCGCGCCCGACCAGGCCATGACCCGCAAACAGCTCCTCGATCGGGTCGACGGGATCGTTCTCGTGCTCGATTCGTCCCCCGAGCGGATCGACTCGAATCAGGCGGCCATCGACGAACTGCGCAGCTCCCTGGCGGCGTACGGCCAACGCCTCGACGCCTTTCCGATCGTCCTCCAATACAACAAGCGCGACGTCGCGGACCCCTTCGCCATCGAGGACCTCCACCGGCGGATCGGCTTCGATCAGGCTGCCGTGTTCGAAACGATCGCCACGACGGGACACGGCATCCTGTCGACACTGACGACGATCTCGAAGCACGTCGTACGCTCACGAAGAGCGGGAAGCGGTGATTCGCCTGCGGCGCACACGAACGCCCCCACCGCCGCGACCGCGGCGACGATCGACCGGGACGCCGGCTCGTCCCATGAGATCCTCGAAGCAGCGATCCTTTCCGAGTCCGAAGGTCCGGGCGAGCCGGAAGACGATCTGGCCGGAATCGTCGAACTCGATCCGGTCGCGGACGTCCAGCCCGATTGGAATGCGGTCGCGGGAGCGCCACCGAAATCCGAGACGGAGCTCGGAGCCGAATTGCGTATCGTCTCGGTCGGTCAGGCGTCACTGGATGCCGGTGGTCGCATCCGTCTTCCCCTCGTCCTCGGCGACGAATCCGGTCAGACCCGCAGCCTCACCCTCTCGCTCCGCATCGACGCCCCGGACGGCGACGACTGATGCGTCGGCGACTCGGGATCTGGGGCGCGAACGAGGAATCCCTCCGACTCCTGCGCCTCCTGGCCGCGAATCCAGAGGTCGAGATCGTTCGGATCTACGACCCGGACAGGGCTGCCGCCCTCGAGCGCGCACGGGGGTTGGGTCCCGAGATCGCCCAGGACGTTTCGAATCTCCTCGTCGACGATCCCTTGGAATTCTTCGCCGAGTGCGAATTCGATGCCGTGATCGATTCGGACGGGGATTTCTCGCGCCATGCTCCGCCGGGATCCCGTCCGGCGCTCCAGATCGTCACACCGCTGACGGCGCGCCTTCTGTGGGGCTACGGGGTCGCCGCACGGGATCGAAAGGCCGAGCTCCTCCAGGCGCTGCACGAGGTCGTCGAGTCGGTCGATCTCACGATCGAAGCGGATGAACTCTTCGAACGCATGCTGGAGATCGCGGTCGGGGTCACCGGGGCCGAAGGCGGAAGCCTGATGCTCCTCGACAGCGACGGACAGACCCTTCGGATGCGCGTCGCGAAAGGGGTCGAACCCGAACTCTGGCCGAAGATTCGCGTCGCACTCGGCCAGGGCATCTCCGGTCGCGTCGCGGCCGAGGGTCGCCCGATCCACCTGCGAGGCCGCGCGGATCGACGCAGCTATGACCTGATCCGCGAACGCGTCGATGTCGAATCCGCGCTCTGCGTACCC
>DRKE01000318.1 GCA_011051925.1 Deltaproteobacteria bacterium | reverse complement strand
GCGCCATCCGGACGGAAGGCCTGGATACAGACGTGATCCGCGCCCGCCTCGAGGTGGGCCTCGATGTGGGCGGCGATCCTGTCGGGCTCGCCCCAGCAGACCAGCGCATCGACGAGCCGGTCCGAACCGCCGTCGGCGAAATCGGCATCGACGAAACCGAACTGTTTCAGGTTGTTCTGGTAGTTCGGCAGACCCAGGTAGACCTTCAGGTTCGCGCGGGCGATCTCGCGGGCCTTCGAGGGGTCGGTCTCGGCGAGGACCATCTGCTCCGGGCAGAGGAGCGCGTCGGGTCCCAGCACGCCTCGCGCACGCTTCGTGTGTTCAGGCGGCACCAGATAGGGGTGGGCGCCCTGGGCTGCCGTGGCCGAGAGGCGGAGCATCTTGTCGCGCAGCGCGCCGAGCACGATGGGGGCATCCCTTTCGGGCTCGCATCCCATGTAGAGCGCCTTCCCGACCGCCTCGAGGTAGTTGCGCATCACCGTGAGCGGCTTGCCGTAGTCGTGTCCCCGGACCCCGGAGACCAGGTGTTGATGGGAGACCCCGAGGCCCAGGATGAAGCGATCCGGGGCGAGTTCCGCCAGCGTCTTCCAGATCGCCTTCGTCGTCATCGGATCCCGTGCGTAGATGTTGGCGATGCCCGTCGCGAGGACGATCCGTCGGGTCCGCGCCGCCAGGAAGCCGATCAGCGAGAAGGGGTCCCGCCCCACGGCTTCGGGGATCCAGAGGGCGCTATAGCCCCAGTCCTCCGCCCTTCGGGTGAATCCCGCAGCCTCTTCGGCGTGCAGGTGGTCGAGCCAGGTCCAGACTCCGATCCTTCCGAGCTTCATACCCTCGATTCCTCCCCGAATGCGGCCCGATATACGCTAGCAGCTCGAAAACCGTGATCCCTGAACTCATTTTTCGCCCGGGGTCGGCCGATCCGGAGCCATGGGATCGGGCCCGCTCGGGCCGGGAAATGATCCGTATGGGGATGAAGACGATGAGATTCGAGACTCGCTGGAGACGCTTTCTGGTCTGTGCCGCATCGGTCGGGGCCGTCTGCCTGGGATCCGGTCGGGCGACCGCCTATCCGGGGGGGACGCCGGATTTCCAGACGGACGTGGGACCCTTCTGTGCGGCCTGCCACGCGTCGACCTCCCTCGACGATCTTTCGGGGCTCGGGGAGCGGGCGACCGCGGAACTCGCGCCCAACAAACATCTTGCAGCGATCCGGGCTGGAGCCGGAAAATACGCTGAACTCTCTGACGCCGATCGCGCGCGCCTCGTCGAGCTGATCTCGGCGGTCGACCAGAATTCGACCATCCAGCTCGAGTTCCCCGCCCAGGTCGCGCCGGGCGAGACCTTCCAGGTCACGGTCAAGGTGACCGGAGGAGCCGGACCCGCCATCGGCGTGGGCCTCGTCGATCGGCCCCATCGCTTCTTCGCGCGTCCGGCTTCGGCCGAAGGTTGGGAGGTCGTGGGCGCACCGACCATCATCGGCCCGAAAGGACCGCAGTCGGATTGGATCGCGCGGCGACCGGAGCGGGAGGGGCGCAACATCACCTTCGTGAACGTCGAGGGGATCCAATCGGATGCGGAGCAGAATCGCTGGTCCCGGGCCAAGATCATCTACACGCTGAAGGCGCCGAACGAAGCGGGCGACTACCCGTTGGTGGGCGCCTACTTCTACGGAACGGAAACCGCGGTGGCGATGTCGACGCGAAAGACGCCGGAGTACGGCGTGCAACCGCTCGGGGGCGTCCTCGGGAAATCCGGACGGGTGAAATTCTCGGAGACCGCGGTCATCAGCGTGAAGGAGGCCCCGTCGCAACCCGCTGCCGATCCCTCGCCGTAGCCGCCCGGGAAGCGGCCTGAAGGCGTTCCGTCGCGTACCGCCGGCAGGGGCGGAACCGCCGCGTCAACCGTAGACCGGGAATACGCCCGCGCGCAGCCGCTCGAGGTAGTGATCGAGGTCGGCCTTGATCACCCCCGAGAGCATGACGACCCCCGCGATGTTCGGGAACGCCATCCCCAGGATCATCAGGTCGCCGAAGGTCAGGACGACGTCGGCATTCTCGAAGACGACGCCGCCGAAGGTGAAGGCCAGGAAGAGCAGCTGGTAGCCGAGGATCGAGCGGGCTCCGAAAAGGTATTTCCAGGAGCGTTCGCCGTAGTAGCTCCACGAGATCATCGTGCTGAAGGCGAAGAGCACGGCGATCAACATCAGGACCTTCGGAAACCAGGGGAAGACCGTCGCGAAGGCCGACGCGGTCATCGTGATCCCCTGACCCGCTTCCGGATCGTTCCAGGTGCCGGTCACGATGATGACGAGCGCGGTCGTCGTGCAGACGACGATCGTGTCGATGAAGGGTTCGAGCAGCGCGACGAAACCCTCGCGGATGGGCTCTTCCGTCTTCGCGGCTGAATGCGCGATCGACGCGGAGCCCACCCCCGCCTCGTTGCTGAACGCCGCCCGGCGGAAGCCCTGGACGATCGTGCCCACGAGGCCGCCGAGGCCCGCCTGGAGGGTGAAGGCATCCCGCACGATCAGCCCGAGGGCCGCCGGAACCGAACTCGCATGGGTGAGCAGGATGAGCAGCCCACAGACCATGTAGAGGACGCACATGCCGGGGACGAGAACGGACGCGACCTCACCGATGCGGCGGATGCCGCCGATGATCACGAGGGCGACGAGGATGACGAGCACGAGTCCGAACGCGATCTGTCCCGCGCCCGCGGCGAGCAAGGGGACTTCCTGGCGGATGATCGCGAAGCTCTGGTTCGCCTGGAACATGTTGCCGCCGCCGAAGCTCGCGCCGATGCACATGACGGCGAAGGCGGCGGAGAGCGCCCGGCCCAGACGCGTGTGTCCGAGTTCCGCCAGACCCTGGCGGAGGTAGACCATCGGGCCGCCCGTCACGCGTCCGTCGTCGTCGATCGAGCGGTAGCGTTGACCCAGGGTGCATTCGGCGAATTTCGAACTCATCCCGAGCAGGCCGCCCATGATCATCCAGAAGACGGCGCCGGGTCCGCCGATGCCCACGGCGAAGGCGACACCGGCGATGTTGCCGAGTCCGACGGTGGCGGAGAGCGCGGCGGAAAGGGCCTGGAAATGGGAGATCTCCCCGGAATCGCCGGGGGCCGAGTAGCGTCCCCGCACGCAATCGACGCCGTGCCGGAAGCCGCGGACGTTGATGAACTGGAAGCGCAGCGTGAAGAAGAGCGCGCCGCTGACGAGCCAGACGACGACGATGGGAAGCTGGATCGCGTCCCCCAGATCATTGTCCCAGAAGGCCAGATCGAAGAAGATGAACTTCTGGATCGGGGTCACGAAGAGCAATTCGAAGGCGCGCTCGAGAAAGGCAAACAGGCCAGCGGATTCGGCATCGGCGTTCATGGCATGGAATCATACGCGATTTCAGTGGGATGCGGCGACATTTGCGAGTCCGGAGGGGTTTTGTGGGCGCGTCGCGCCTCGAGTAGTCTCTTCGCCCCATGAGCGAATCCAGATCCGAACCAGAAGAGCCGGCCTCCCGTCGATCGACCCGGACCCTTTCCGAGCCCGCCTCCAAGGAGATCGTCGCCGCCTACGGCGTCCGATTCCCGAAAGAGCGACTTGCCGGCGACCCCGCCGCCGTCGTGCGCGCGGCGGACGAGATCGGCTATCCCGTCGTCCTGAAACTCGCGGGCGAGGGCATCGCCCACAAGACCGAGCGGGGTCTCGTCCGCATGGGCATCGCCGATGCGACTTCCGCGGAAGCCGAAGCCCGGGACCTGCTCGGGCGCGCCCGCCCCGAAGACGGCGACGTCGCGATCCTGGTTGCCGAACAGGTGCGCGGCCAACGGGAGCTGATCGCGGGGCTCGTTCGGGATCCGCAATTCGGACCCTGCGTCCTGCTGGGCCTGGGGGGCATCCTGGCCGAGGCCGTGGGCGATGCGGTCTTCGCGGTCGCGCCCATCACGCGTGCCGAGGCCCTCGCGATGGTCGAGGGGTTGGCGATGCATCGGCTGCTGACGGAACCCCATCGCGGCGAGCCGGCGATCGATCGCGAAGCCCTGGCCGATGTCCTCGAAGGCCTTTCGCGACTGGCGCTCGAGCATCCGGAGATCGAGAGCGTCGACCTGAACCCGCTGATCGTCGTGGGCGACCAGCCGATCGCGGTCGATGCGCTCGTCGAAGAAAGGACGGATGCGCCGCGACCCGACGCGGACGAGGCCGGCGTTCCGGAAAGGCGCTCCGACGAAGCGATCCGCGAGCGGTTCCGGCCGCTCTTCCATCCGCGGGGCATCGTCGTCGCGGGCGTTTCGAGCCATCCCGGGAAATTCGGATTCGTCACCTTCCACAATCTGCTTCGTTTCGGTTTCCGGGGAGAAGTCTTCGGCGTCAAGCCCGATGCCGCGGAAGTCCTCGGCCGCCCCACCTGGGCGAGCGTCGAGGATCTGCCCGAAGATGCTCCGCTGGACCTCGTCTTCCTGTGTACGCCCAACAAGGCCAACGTCGGACTCCTGCGCGCGTGTGCGAAGCGGGGTGTTCGTGCGGCCTTCGTGACCAGTGCCGGCTACGGCGAGGCGGGAGAAGAGGGGAAGGCGCTGCAGCGCGAACTCGTCGAGGTCGCGGCGGAACTCGACATGCTCCTCATCGGACCGAACGGGCAGGGCGTGATCTCGACACCCGAGTCGATGTGTGCGCAGATCGTCGCGCCCTATCCACCGCCGGGGCGGATCGGGGTGGCGAGCCAGAGTGGCAATCTCGTCTCCTCGTTTCTCAACCATGCCGTCGCGACCGGTGTGGGCATCAGCAAGGCCGTCTCCCTCGGCAACTCGGCCCAGACGGGACTGGCCGAGCTGCTCGAATACTTCGCGGTCGATTCGGAGACCGACGTCGCGCTGGCGTATGTCGAAGGCGTCGGGAACGGGCGGCATTTCCGCCGTTCGGTCGAGCGGCTGACGCGAACCAGGCCTCTCGTGCTGGTCAAGGGAGGCGCCCGCGCAGAGGGACAGCGCGCCGCCGCCAGCCACACGGGAGCGCTGGCCAGCGACGACCGGGTCTTCGACGGCCTCTGTCGCCAGCTGGGCGTCTTGCGGGCACCGACCGTCGAAGAAGCCTTCGAGTGGGCCGCGACCCTGGCGACCCAGCCCCTGCCGCGCGGGCGCCGTGTCGTCGTCTTCACCTCCGTCGGGGGCTGGGGCGTGTTGGCTGCCGATGCCTGTGCCGACGCGGGCCTCGAGCTGATCGAGCTGCCGCGTTCGATTCGCGAAGCGATCGACGAGCGCGTGCCGGCGCGCTGGAGCCGGGGCAATCCGATCGATCTGGCCGGTGGCGAAACCCGGGACACGATTCCCGAAGTCCTCGATCTCGTCTGTGCCCATCCCGAGGTCGACGCCGTGATCCATCTCGGAATCGGGATCCAGGCCGCGACCGCCGCGCTCTTCCGGAGCGGGCGATTCTTTCCCGACCATGGCCTCGAGCGGATGGCGGCCTTCCACGAGCGCCAGGACCGTCGTTATGCGGAAGCGGCGATCGAGGCCAGTCGGAAACACGGCAAGCCCGTCTTGTCGGTGAGCGAACTCGTCGTGTCGAATCCGGAGAACCCCGGCCCCGCCGCGCTCCGGGAGGCAGGACGGATCTGCTATCCGAGTGCCCATCGGGCCGTGCGTGCTCTCGCCGCACTCGTGCGCTGGGCGGAATTCCGGGCGGCGCGGGAGGCCGCGGCAGACGCTTGAGCCAGGCGGCTGGGTGGACGCGGGGTTTCACGGGTCCCGAAAACAAGCGACCCGACATGCCGGCGGCATGTCGGGCCTCCCTGGGAAGGGGAATTCGGCTTGTTCTGTACCTGGGAAGTGCCGCCGGAGGGCGGGACGTGGCGGTTTTTTTCGCCGCATTCCGGATTTCCTGAGGCGGACTCGCAAGTCTTCGAAAAGAAAGGGTATTCTCGGGTCGTGGGCGATCGGGCCAGCGGGAATGGGGGATGGCGATGTCACGCGGATTGATCTTGACCGTGATCGGCGAGGACCGACCGGGACTGGTCGAGGCGCTGGCCGAGTTGATCGCCGAGCACGAGGGCAGCTGGGACGAGAGCCGGATGGCGCGGCTGGCGGGTCATTTCGCGGGGGTCGTCCAGGTTCGTCTTCCCGAGGAGCGGGCGGCGGATCTGATCTCGGCGCTCGCGGGACTCGCCGGACGTGGGCTGCAGGCGACGGTCGTCGACAGCGACGGGTCCTTGGCGGTGGGCCCCGCGCGAGACGTGCTGAGACTGGAAATCGTGGGCCACGACCGGCCCGGGATCATCCGCCAGATCTCGACCGCACTCGCGTCACTCGGCGTGAACGTCCAGGATCTCCGGACGCGGGTGGAGAGCGCGCCGATGTCGGGAGAGCGGCTTTTTCGCGCCCAGGCCGAACTCGCTCCACCCGATGGCGTGGAACTCGATCAGATCCGCTCGGCCCTCGAGCGACTGGCCGACGAACTCATGGTCGACATGACCCTCGAAGCGGTTTCTTCTCCCTGACCCCTCACCTCTGACCGGATCCGGCGCCCTCGAGCTGCAGCGTGCCTTCGGGTCTCCCCCGATCTCCCCCGAAAACCGATGGAGATCCGATCTTTTCTTCATCTTCCGGATCGATCCGGGATGGTACAACCCGGATCGATGCGAATCCGATTTCGTGATCTGGAACTCGACGAAGGCCGCCTGCTGCTCTGTCGCGAGGGGCGGCCGGTGGCGATCCGCCCGAAGGTCTTCGACCTGCTGGTCCATCTTCTCACCCATCGCGATCGCGTCGTTCTGCGGGAGGAACTCGTCCTGAAACTCTGGGGAACGACGGCAGTGGGGCCGGGATCGCTCGCGGGTCTCGTGAACGAGCTGCGACAGATCCTGGGCGAGCGGGGGCGTGGATCCTCCTCGATCCGGACCGTGCACGCACGGGGCTATCAGTTCGTGGCGCCGGTCGAGGTCCTGGGCTCCGAAGTCGAGAAGCCACGCCGATCGGGCCCGGGACTGGCTCTGGCGGCCGAGCCTCGCCGTCTTCGCGCCCCAGCGGATCCGGACCGCAGCGCAGTGGCCGACCTCGTCGGCCGACGCCTCGCTCGCGTCGAGTCGGACGGGGCACAGGCCGTGATCCTCGAAGGGATGCCGGGTCCGGATCGCGTGGCCCTGCTCGACTTCGGGAGTTCCGGGATCGGGCGCGCCGGTTTCGGGATCCATCGCCTTCCGTGGCCGGAAGGAAAGGAGCTGCGATCGGCCGATCTCGCGACCCGGATCTTCACGAGTCTGATCGAATACCATGGCATCGACGAATTGCGCGCGCTGGATCCGGGGCGGTCGGCTGCCCTCATGGCCCGGGCCGAACGTTCCGCTCGCGGCCGCGCCCTTCTTCCGCGTGATCCCCTGGCGGCTCGACAGGTCGAAGAGGAAGCCTGGCGGGGCCTCGCGGAATTGCTGAGGGCGCTCGCACGTCGGAATCCGATCGCCCTCGTGATCGAGGCGATCGATGCTGGCCAGGGGGGGACGGACGGGTCACGATGGCTTCCGTTCCTGCTTCGTGTCCTCGGAAGGAGTCGGGTCTTCCTTTTCGCCAGCCGGACCCGGGAAACCGATCCCGCGGCCCGGGGCCAGGCTGGGCCTGGCGAGGCCGATCCGCGGGTCGCCGTACTGCCGCTGGCGGCTAGCGATGGGTCGGATTCGAAAGGTGATCCCGAGATTCCGCCTCCCCTTCCGACGGCGCTGACGACCGCGCTCATCGACCATCTGCAGAGGGAACCCGCGCGCCTTCCGGCGCTCGTCGTGTGGCTCGAATCCGAGCAGGCCCGAGCGATGCTGGCAGAAGGCGTGGCGGACGCCCGGGCAATCCCGGCCCGGGCCGCCGAAGGCGTGGATGCGCGGCCGCGCGGGCGTCGGATGCGCCGGGTGGAACCCGGGGGTGCCGGGCCCCGCTCCCAGGCCGGCGGGAAGTCATGAGCCACAGGGCCGCCGTGAACCATCGCAGGGGCGCCGGGGTCGGATCCGGGTCTGCGTCGTGGAGGTCATGCTGAAGAGCGGATGTCCCATCGGGACGGAAGCTCGGCAGTGACCGGACTTGAAGGAAGCGGTCGGTCGCGAATCCGCTGAAGGAAGTCGCTGGAACAGGCCCTCGAGGCAGGCCCTCGGCAAGAGGGATCCGAAAAGGTCCGAAGCGCGCGCAGGGGGAATTGGCATGACCCATCCGATCCGATTAACTTCCGCCCGCGTGGCGGGTCGCTCCGCGCCGGGGGAAGCCCAGACGCCTTCTTCAGCGTCCGGGGGGGCGTCCGGGGTGGATGCTCCCACCGACATGGGCCGGGTCGGCTCGCAAAGGGCAGGCCCCCACGAAGCGACGGGAACGGAAGAAGGAATCATGCTCGATCAACTCGACCCGAGCGAACGAATGCGTCTGGTCCAGTTCGTCTGCTCGTTTGCCTGGGCGGATCTCGAGATCCAGCCCGAGGAACGGGTCTTCATCTCGCGGCTGATCCAACGCCTGGAACTCGACGAAGACGAGGATCTCCAGGTCCAGCAATGGCTCGATCGCCCGCCGAGTCCCGATGATCTGGATCCGACGTCGATTCCCGCCGCCCATCGGCGCTTCTTCGTCGAGGCGATCGAGGGGCTGATCGAGGCGGACGGCGAGATCTCCGAAGAAGAAGGCGAGTCCTTCGCGATCTTCAAGCAGCTTCTCGCCGACTGATCTCCGGCACCCTTCGCTCCCGCAACGCCGGCACTCCGGCTCCGGTCGACGAATGCCTTCGGCTCAGGCCATCCGGTCGCGGCGGCGCTTGCGGGGCGGGAGGGGAATCAACATCGACGTCTCTTCGATCACGCGTTGGTAGCCGGGGCGACGCTCCAGGGAGCGCTTTTCGAGGAGCGGGATGCTCACGAAGAGGAACATCGCGGTCATCGCCAGCGGGGCCGCGATCGCCCATTTCGCCCATTGCGGATCCGCCGCCAGCCCGAAGAGGAAGAGGCTCCACCAGAGCAGGATCTCCCCCAGGTAGTTCGGATGCCGCGAATAGCGCCATAGGCCCTCGCGAAGCGTTTCGCCGGGTCGTCGGGGGCCCGTCACGAAGGCGTGGAGCTCGCGATCGGCCCGCCACTCGAGCCAGATGCCGACCATTCCCACGGCGAACGCGACGAGATCGAGGGGACCGAAAGCCCGGCCGGGCCGCATCAATGCCGGATAGGCGGCGAGCAGGCCGGCGAAGACGATCAGTGTCGGGAAGACGTGGAGACCGGCGAAACTGATGGCCCAGTAGGCGCGTGGGGCCGACTCGCGAAACTGGACGTAGCGCCAGTCCTCGTGGTCGAGTCCGCTCCAGCCGCGGGCCCAGTTGAAGGTGAGCCGGATGCCCCAGATGAAGACGACGGCGGCCACGGCGAGGGTCCGCAGCTCGGGGACGCCGGATTCCGCCTGACTGATCCAGTAGGCGACGATGGCGATCGGGATCACGCTCCAATACGCGTCGTAGAAGCTCGAGTTGTCGTAGCGGACGCTCCAGGCGAAGACGACCAGGGTGGCCACGAGGTCCGCGACGAGGGTCCGATAGAGAACGGATTCGATCGGAACGAGCGCGAGCGTCGCCAGGCCCGCCGCGAGGGCCGACGCATAGCACCCTCCGACGAGCATCAAGGCCCGCGACTTCGCCTTCGTGTCTGCTCCTGGTCCGTTCATGGGGTCTTCCTTTCTCGTTCGGCGCCGCGCCGGGACCGGGCGGCCGTCAATGGACCCGGCGATCACCGTCCCAGAAGGATTCACGCAGGCGGTATTTCTGGAGTTTGCCCGTCGCCGTGCGGGGGAGCGCCTCGAGGAAGCGGACCCGGGTGGGGCACTTGAAATGGGCCAGGTGTTCGCGACAGAAGGCGATGAGACCTTCCTCGTCGGCTTCTTCCCCCTCGCGCAGGACGACGAGGGCGGCGGGCGTCTCGCCCCATTTCTCGTGCGGAATGCCGATCACGGCACATTCGAGGACGGCGGGATGCTGGTAGAGACAGTCTTCGATCTCGGGGCTGCTGATGTTCTCGCCACCGGAGATGATCACGTCCTTCTTGCGGTCGACGATGTGGATGTTCTCGAACTCGTCCCAGACGGCGAGGTCGCCCGTATGGAAGAATCCGTTCCGGATCGCCTCGGCGGTCTGGTCCGGCTGCTCGTAGTAGCCGGCGAAGACGACGTTCGAGCGCGCGCAGATCTCGCCGACCGTCTTTCCGTCTTTGGGGACCGGCTGGTCGTCGGGGCCCAGGACCTGGAGTTCGACACCCAGGCCCGCGACGCCGGCCCGGGCGCGCCGGGCCCAGTCGTCCCGCCTCGTCGTCGCGTCGGGTCGGGAGGTCGTCAGCAGGGGCGCCGTCTCCGTCAAGCCGTAGAGATGGATGAACTCCCAGCCGAGCTCGGTTTCGAGACGTTCGATGAAGGCGGCCGGGGGCGGGGCGCCGGCCACGGTGAAGCGCGGCGAGGAGCGGATCTCGTAGCGGTCCTTGTCGGGATGGTCGAGGATCGTCCGCAGCACGGCGGGCGCCATGCAGGCGAAGCTGACGCCTTCTTCCGAGATCAGCCGGAAGATCGCATCGGCATCGATGGCGCGCAGGATGACGTGGGTGCCCGCCATGCCGGTGAGCGCGTAGACGCCCCCCCAGCCGTTGCAATGGAACATCGGCAGCGTCCAGAGTTCGACGTCGTCGTGGCGGATGCCGAGGTGGGCGATCATGTTGTAGGCGTTCAGGTAGCAGTTGCGATGCGTCATCATGACGCCCTTGGGCCGGCTGGTCGTGCCCGAGGTGTAGTTGATCGAGACGACGTCGTTCTCGCCGATGTCGGGCAGGGGCGGCTTTTCCGGACGGGCCGCCTCGAGGAGCGCGTTCCAGGAGACCCAGCCATCGGGGGCCTCGCCCTCGTCCCGGGCGACGATCCAGTGTCGGACGGCGGGAAGCGAATCGCGGATCTCGTCGACGACGCCCGTGTATTCCCAATCGACGAGGACGGCGGAGACGCCGGCATGATTCAGGATGTACTCGTGGTCGGCCGCGACCAGTCGATAGTTCAGGGGGACGAGCACGAGTCCGATCTGGGCCGTCGCGTAGAAGCTCTCGAGAAAGAAATGCGAGTTGGGACTCAGGATGCAGACCCGGTCCCCGCGCTCGAGACCGAGGTCGAGCAGGGCGTTCGAGAGCCGATCGACGCGTTCGTCGAGTTCCCGGTAGCTGAAGCGGTTCGAGCCATCGACCACGGCGGTCTTGTCCGGGTAGAGATGGACTGCGCGTCGCAGGAAATCGGTGACGAGGAGCGGGACTTCCATGCCGGGCTTTCCGTCCTTGATCGTCGGGCCCGCGTCCGGCGCGCTCGGAACCCCGGGCAGGTCGATCGTCCGATGCCGCTCTGGCCGTCGGAGGAACGCGCGAGGTCGAGTGTAGTCAGCCGGATCCGATCGGGGGAGGGGGCGGGGGCCGGGCGGATCGGCGCCGGAGAAGCGGGCGATGGGCCCATCTCGCGAGGGGACTGCTACCGTCCGTCGGGCACGGTTTCCATGGATCGATTCAAGCGGATGGGGAACGGGACGAGAGCATGGTCAGGGGGAATGGACGAGTGAGCGGTGGGAACGGACGGGAAGATCTCGGCGGGAAGAGCGCGGATCCGATGCGCGGGATGGCCGAGCGATCCGAAGAGTCGGCCGGACGCGAAGAGGGCCTCGGGCTGCGGATGCTGAAGACGCGGACCGTGCTCGTCTCGGGGGCCGTCGACGACAAGCTCGCCGAGAAGACGATCGCCCAGCTCCTGATCCTGGATGCCGAGAACCACGAGCCGATCCGGGTCATGATCACGTCCCAGGGCGGCCACGTCGATTCGGGCTTCGCGATCCATGACATG